>JANQSB010000625.1 GCA_028284295.1 Myxococcota bacterium
CATGACCTGGTTCCCCACCTTCCTGATCCGGGTGCATGGCCTCTCGACCGGCGAGGCCGGGACCTGGTCGGGCTTGATGATCGGCGTCGGTGGCGCCGTCGGCGCGTATCTCGGAGGCCGGCTCGCCGACGCCCGGGCCCCGGGTGACGTGCGCTGGCAGATGTGGGTGCCGGCGATCGGCGGGGTCGTGCTGGTCCCCTTCGCAGCGGGCTTCGTGTGGCTCCCCGAGGTCAGCTGGGCACTGGCCTGCTACGCGCCCGCCGCGGTGGCCGGCGCCTTCTACATCGGCCCCACCTTCGCGATGACCCAGGCGCTCGCGCAGCTGCGGATGCGGGCCCTGGCCGCCGCCATCGTGCTCTTCGTCCTCAACATGATCGGTCTCGGGCTGGGGCCCGTGGCGATCGGTGCGGCCAACGACCTGCTCGCACCCAGCCTCGGTGACGCGGCCATCCGCTACTCGCTCGCCGTCGCGGTCGTCGTCAACCTGTGGGCGGCGCTGCACAGCGTTCTGGCGGCACGCACCCTGCGAGAGGACCTCGACGCCGCCGCCCGCGCGGCCCGCTGAGAGCGCCCCGGCCGTCTCGGGCCTCAGGTCGACTCGACGAAGGTCAACAGGTTGCCGTCCGGGTCCCGGATGCCGAAGGTCCGCGCCCCGCTCGGAATCTCACCCGCCTCGATGAAGAAGGGCGCACCGGACTCGCGGGCCCTGCGGCAGGTCTCCTCGAAGGCCCCGGTCACGGAGTTGGCCGCACCCTGGCCCGCCCCGTTCAGCATCTCCGCTTCGAGGCCCAGGTGCAGGCCAGCGTCTCCGTTGCGCAGAACCGCGTAGTTCGGCGGGCCGGCGGCGGCTCCCGGGTTCAGGTAGACGGGCTCGAAGCCGAGCACCTCGATGTACCAGGCGACCGCCTCGGCGACCGACTTCACGATCAGGACCGGCTGCGCACTCTCCATGCGCCCTCTCCCGCGAGCCGGCGGCATCGGGCTCGCGCTCCCCGCCCCGGTCGCTCGGAAGAGCCTATCCTCGCTGCGACTCCAAGGGAAGGAAGACGATGAAGCTCGACGACCTCTTCTCCATCCAGGGCAAGGTCGCCCTCGTGACCGGCGGCTCCCGGGGCATCGGCGAGATGATCGCCGCGGGCTTCCTGGCCAACGGCGCCCGGGTCTACATCAGCTCGCGCAAGGCGGAGGTCTGCGACGCGACCGCGGAACGGCTCGCGCAGCAGTTCGGGGGGGAGTGCACCTCGCTGCCCGCGGACCTGGCCGGCGTCCAGGGCGTCGACGCGCTCGTGCGAGCGGTGTCCGAGCGGGAGTCGTCGCTGCACATCCTGGTGAACAACGCCGGCGTCTCCTGGGGTGCCCCTCTCGACGAGTTCCCCGAGAACGGCTGGGACAAGGTGATGGACACCAACGTGAAGGGGATCTTCTTCCTCACCCAGCGATTGCTGCCGCTGCTGGAGGCCGCGGCGAGCGCCGAGGACCCCGCTCGGGTGATCAACATCGGATCGATCGACGGCATCAAGACACCGATCTTCGACAACTTCTCCTACGGACCCTCGAAGGCGGCCGTCCACGCGCTGACCCGACAGCTGGCCGCCCACCTGGTGCGCCGCCACATCCTCGTCAACGCCATCGCACCGGGTCCCTTCCCGACCTGGATGCTCAGCACCGGGGTCGGCACCGGAGGCGACGTGGATGGCACCGATTGGGAGGCCGTCGGCAAGGGCAATCCCCGGGGCCGGGTGGGCAGCGCCGAGGACATCGCGGGGCTCGCGATCTTCCTCAGCTCCCGGGCGGGCGCCTACACGGTGGGCGAGACCATCACCTGCGACGGCGGCTCGGTCGTGGCCTGAGCCTCGCCGCCCCCGAGCGGGTCGGAAGCACGATCCCGCCGGAAGACCGGTGCGCTCAGGCGTCCGCTGGCTCGGCCGAGACCAGCTCGAGCCCGGGCATGCTCCCGTCCCGACGCCAGGCGTCGAGGATCTCCACGAACTCCATCGGCCCGCCCATGAAGAAGAAGCCCTGGCGGCTCTTCGGGTCCGGCTGGCCTTCGTTGTTGTAGTAGCCGGGGGTGCACTGCTCGGAGAACGAGGAGCGATCTCCCGCGGCCTCGAGGACGCGGTCGATCCACTCCTGCTCGGCGCTCTCGGAGACCTCGAGCGTCGCGACCCCGCGATCGAGGGCCTCCCGCACCACCCAGGCCAGGTGCTTCGCCTGCTCGTTGATCATGTACGGGAAGTTCACCGTCAGGCCCGATTGCGCGATGCTCATCATGAAGCAGTTCGGGAAGCCGTGGATGTGGATGCCGTGGAGGGTCCGGACCCCGTCCTTCCAGACCTCTCCCAGGGTGCGCCCCTCGCGCCCCACGAGGGTGTAGCCCGCGCGCCGCTCGAACTCGGTTCCCACCTCGAAGCCGGTCGCATAGATCAGGCAGTCGAGCGGGTACTCCTGGCCCGCCACCACGACGCCCTTCTCGGTGATCCGCTCGACACCCTGCCCCTGGGTGTCCACCAGGGTCACGTTGTCGCGGTTGAAGGTCTGCAGGTACTCGTCGTGGAAGCAGGGCCGCTTGCAGAACTGCCGGTACCAGGGCTTCAGAGCCTCCGCGGTGGCCGGGTCTTCGATGATCTCGTCCACCCGGGCGCGGATCTGCTCCATCTTCATGAAGTCCGCGAGCTCCATGTTCCGCTCGATCCCCTCGGGCGAGAGGTCGGCGCTCTCCTCGGACTGCATCACGAAGAGGAGCTTCCGGATGATGTCCGTCCAACCGTCGTCGACCAGGTCCTCTTCCGCATAGCCACCCGCGGTCAGCTGCTGGAAGTTGTCCATGCGGGCCTGGTGCCAGCCCGGCTCGAGACTCGCGGCCCACGCCGGGTCCGTCGGGCGATTGGCGCGAACGTCCACCGAAGACGGCGTTCGCTGGAAGACGTAGAGCTCTCGTGCGGAAGCGCCCAGGTGCGGCACGCACTGCACCGCCGTGGCGCCGGTGCCGATCAGCCCGACGCGCTTGTCCGCCAGGCCCGTGAGGCCGCCCGTGGCGTCCCCGCCCGTGTAGCCGTAGTCCCAGCGGCTGGTGTGGAAGCTGTGCCCCTCGAAACGCTCGATGCCGGGAATGCCCGGGAGCTTCGGGCGCATCAGGAAGCCCTGGGCCAGGCACACGAAGCGCGCGCGCAGCGCGTCGCCACGGTCGGTGGAGACGATCCAGCGCGACGCACTCGCGTCCCAACGGACCTCGCGCACCTCGGTCTGCAGCAGGGCGTCGCGATAGAGGTCGAAGGCCTCCGCGATGGCGCGACAGTGAGCGAAGATCTCGTCGCCCTTGCTGTACTTCTCCTTCGGCACGTAGTCGAGCTCTTCGAGGAGAGGCAGGTACACGTAGGACTCGATGTCGCACGCGATCCCCGGGTAGCGGTTCCAGTACCAGGTGCCGCCGAAGTCGCCGCCCTTCTCGACCATGCGAAGGCTCTCGACGCCCGCCTGTCGCAGGCGCGCGCCGGCGAGGAGGCCGCCGAAGCCCCCGCCGACCACGACGACGTCGACCTCGTCGTGGACCGCGTC
>JANQSB010000630.1 GCA_028284295.1 Myxococcota bacterium
CCCGGTCCGGTGTCGCTCCGCGCGACTCGCAGAAGCGGCGATAGGGGTCGCAGCGGTCGAACTGCAGCGCGAAGAGCTCGAGTGCGAGCGACGCGAAGCGCTCGTCGTTCCGGACCCAGGGCTCCTCGGACATCCAGGAGAGCAGCGCCTCGTCGAGGGCTCGCCGCGCACTCGGCTCTCGGGTCTTCATGCGTCCGTCGCCTGCAGGCAGGCAGTCAGCACCGCCAGCGCCGAGCGCAAGGCCTCCGGGTCGATGGTGAGAGGCGGGGTGATGGACAGGACGCGCCCGCCGTCTCCGGCGGGCAGTAGGATGATTCCCCGCTCGAGGCATTCGCGCACCACCGCCGAGGCGCGCGCCGGATCCTCGAGCTCGACGCCGATCATCAGACCCCTGCCGCGCACCGCGGAGACTCCGGCGCAGCCCGCGAGCTTGGCTTCCAGCTCCGCGAGGGCCATGGCGCCCGTCTCGCGGGCCCGTTCCGCAAGGCTCTCGCGCTCGAGGACCCCGATGGATGCGAGAGCGGCCGCGCAGCCCAGCGGATGCCCGATGAAGGTCTGGGTGTGGAGGGCCTCGCCGCTCGAGGGAGGCCAGGCGCGGTCCATGACCCGGGCGCGGCCCAGGCAGGCAGACAGCGGCATGCCCGAGGCCAGGCCCTTCCCGACGCACAGCAGGTCGGGCACCACGCCCTCGTGATCGCAGGCCCACAAGCGCCCGGTGCGGCCGAAGCCGGTGTAGATCTCGTCGGCGATCAGGAGCCAGCCTTCGCGGTCGCAGAGCTCGCGAAGACCGCGCAGGAACCCGTCGGGAGGAACGCGCTCGCCCCCCCGGCCCTGGATGGGCTCGACGAGCACTGCCCCGATCGGTGTTTCGCCGTGCGCCGCCCGGGCGGCGACGTCCCCGACATCGCCATAGCGAGCGAAGACCGTGCGCCTCGGCAGGCGTGCGTCGAAGGGAGCCCGGAAGTCCTCGCGCCAGGTCGCGTCGAGCGCGCCGAGGGAGAGCCCGTGGTACCCGCCCTCGAAGGCGACCACACCGGCGCGCCCCGTGGCGAGCAGCGCGGTCTTCAGGGCGGTCTCCACGGCGTCGGACCCCGAGCTGCCGAGCACGCTTCGCGCCTCGCCGCCGCCCGGGAAGAGCCCGGCCAGCGCTTCGAGCAGCTCGACCTTGAGGGCCGGGGGGTGCACGTCGCCCATTCCGTGGATCAGCTCGCCCGCCTGGCGGCGCAGCGCCTCGACGACCTGGTCGTTGCCGTGCCCCGTCGTCGCCACCCCGAACGCCGCGCTCAGGTCGATGAAGCGGTTGCCGTCCACGTCCCACACGTTGGCGCCATGGGCCCGCTGCCAGAAGATCGGGATCGGGTCGAGGCAGGTCGTGTCCCGGCTCTCGACCCGAGCCAGCCGCGCAGCCAGCTCGCGCGAGCGCGGGCCGGGGAGCTCCGTTTCGAGCTCCGGGGGCAGGGTCGGCGGCAGCGCCATCGTGTGATTGTAGCTGTAGACTTCCCCCACGGAGCGGACGGAGACATGTCGACGACGCCTCGCCCGGCCTGGATCGCGCTCGGCTCGAACCTCGGAGACCGCGACCGTACGCTCGCCTTCGCGGTCCAGTGTCTCGCCACCGAGCCCGACATCGACGACGTGGTCTGCTCGCCCGTCTACGAAACCGAGCCCGTCGGCCCGGACGGACAGGGCCCCTACCTCAACGCCGTGCTGTCGCTCGAGACCCCCCTGGAGGCACCTGCGCTCCTGCAACGCATGCGCGAGATCGAGCAGCGCGCCGGGCGCGACCGCCAGGCGGAAGAGCGCTGGGGGGCGCGCGTCCTCGACCTCGACCTGCTCTTCTACGGACCCGCCGGCAGCACGCGGATCGAAGAGCCGTCGCTCCGGGTTCCGCACCCGGGCGTCGCCGACCGGGGCTTCGTGCTGGCGCCTCTCGCGCAGCTCGCTCCCGGGCTGGTCCACCCGGTTCTGGGGCGCACGGTCGCCGAGCTGCTGGCATCGCTGACCCCGCACGGGCACCCGCTTCCCGACGGTGTCCGGGCCTGGGAGCGCTGCCTGCGCATCGCCCCGTGACCCGGGCGTCACCCGGGCATCCCAACCCAGGAAGACCCGCTCAGGAACGGCCACCTCCGGGATGGCCCACAGCGTAGACCGAGGGGAGCCCGGGTGATGGCGATCGTCGCGGTGAGCATCTCGCCCACGGGTACTGGAGCCGACGCGTCGGAAGGCGCTTCGGTGTCCCGCTACGTGGCGCGCGCCCTCGAGGTGGTCCGGGCCCAGCAAGCGGTCCGCTATCGGCTGGACCCCATGTTCACCACCCTGGAGGGCGACCTGGACGAGATCCTCGCGCTGGTCCGCAGGATGCAGGAGGCGGTGTTCGAGGCGGGCGCGGTGCGCGTCGGGACGGTGATCAAGATCGACGACCGGCGCGACCGGGAGGCCAGCATGGAGAGCAAGCTCGAGGCGGTCGAGGAGCACCTGAGATGATGGAGACGGCCCAATTCAACGATTGCAAAGTAGGGAAATTGCATCATTCAACACGGTCCAGTAATCAAGATATCGCCCCGCCCGACCGATCCGTGACCGGATCCAGGGAGATCCCCCCCATGGCGACGACCAAGCCTCTAGCGCGGTCTGCAGTGCGGCCTCTCGTGCGTGCTGTCGAGCAGCCCGCGGTGAAGCCCGTGGCGTCGCTGACCGATCCGGACGCCCCTCCGCCCGAGGACGACCGGCCTCCCTTGTCGGCGGAGATCCGCGAGCAGATCGAGGCCAGGACCTTCGAGGACTGGTCGGCGGAGAAGATCCTGAGCTGGGCGAGCAGGAATTTCCATCCCCGGCTTGCCTTGTCGGCGTCCTTCGGTGCTCCCGAAGGCATGGCCCTGCTGCACATGATGCACGTCATCGAGCCCGCCAGTCGCGTCTTCGTGCTGGACACCGGTCGCATGCACGAAGCCACCTACGACCTGATCGACCGGGTCCGCGATCGCTACGACAAGCGCGTCGAGATCGTGTTCCCCCGTGCCGACGAGGTCGAGGAGATGGTGCGCAGCCACGGCGCGAACCTCTTCTACGAGTCCCTCGAGAAGCGCCAGAGCTGCTGCTTCGTTCGCAAGGTGGCTCCGATGCGTCGCTACCTGAAGGGTCTCGACGCCTACGTGTCGGGACTTCGGCGCGACCAGAATCTCACCCGCGCCGATACACCGAAGGTGACCGTGGACGTCGGCAACGGTGGGGTCGTCAAGATCAATCCGCTGGCCGACTGGACGCGCGAGCAGGTCTGGGAGTACGTGCGAGAGCACGACGTCCCGGTCAACCGCCTGCACAAGACCGGCTATCCGTCGGTGGGTTGCGCGCCCTGTACCCGGTCGGTGCCCCAGGGTGCCAGCGAGCGCGATGGCCGCTGGTGGTGGGAGAACGCGGACACCAAGGAGTGTGGACTCCACGTGGCCGAGGCCCAGGACCAGGGTGGCGGCATCTAGGGGGGTGCAGACCCCGCAGCAAGCGAACGCGAAGCGTTCGCCGGCCAGGGAAGGTCTGCACAGAGTGCAGACCCCGCAGCAAGCGAACGCGAAGCGTTCGCCCGCTACGCCGAGTCCGAACCGACCAGTCGCTCCTTCAGCTCGCGCTTCAGGAACTTGCCGTTGGCGTTCCGGGGAAGGTCCTCGTCGAGGAACCAGAAGTGCTCGGGCACCTTGAAGGCGGCGATGCGCTCGCCCACGTACTGGCGCAGCGCGACCTCGTCGGCCGCTTCTCCCGGCTTCAGCACGACGGCCGCTCCCGGCACCTCTCCGAAACGATCGTGCGGCACCGCGAAGACGGCGGCCTCCTTGACGGCCGGATGGTCGAAGATCGCGGCCTCCACCTCGGCGCAGTAGATGTTCTCGCCGCCCCGCAGGACCATGTCCTTGGCGCGGTCGACGATCTCGATGAAGCCGTCCTCGTCCAGGGTGGCCAGGTCTCCGGTGCGGAACCAGCCTTCCGGGAACGACTCGGCGGTGGCCTCGGGCTTGTTGAGGTAGCCGCGAACGTTGTTCGGACCCTTGACGACCAGCTCGCCGACGGATCCCGGCGGCAGCTCCTGGCCCTGCTCGTCCAGGATGCGTGCCTCGATCACGGGCAGTGGCGGTCCCACGGTGCGGGGCTTGTCGAGGAAGAAGTCGCCGGAGTTGATCGAGACGACACCGCAGGTCTCGGTGAGCCCGTAGCCTGTTCCGGGGCGTCCCTTCTCGAGCTTCTTCTCGATCTTCTCGACCAGGTCGGGCTGCACGGCCGCTCCGCCGCCGCCGAGGCTGGAGACCGTCGAGGTGTCGCGGGTCGCGAAGTCCGGGTGCTCGACCAGCTCGCGGGACATCATCGGCACGCCCGTGAAGATCGTGACGCGCTCGCGTTCGATGACCTCGAGCGCCTCGCCCGCGTTCCACTTGTACATCAGGATCAAGCGGCCGCCGTTGGCGGTCACGGGATGCAGGCAGCAGTTGCAGCCGGTCACGTGGAAGAGGGGAACCGCCAGCAGCGCGGTCATGGGCGGGGCCGGTGCGGCGTCGGCACCGGGGGCCGCGGTCTTGTGGTTCTTGCGGGCCGCGTTCATGACCATGGTCCCGAACGCCAGGTTCAGCAGGTTGCTCACCACGCCCCGGTGGGTCATCACGGCGCCCTTCGGGAAGCCCGTGGTCCCGGATGTGTAGAAGACGCAGACGTCCTGGTCCGGGTCGATCTCCATGGCGGGCAGTCCGTCGGCGGGCGTCTCGACCAGCTCCTCCCAGCGCGAGACCGGCGCCGGCAGGTCGTCGGGGGCTCGCACCACGACGATCTCGAGCTCGCTCTGCTGCCGCACGGTGTCGAGGTGCGGGGCTGCCGTCTCGAGTCGCTCGACGTCGCAGATCAGCAGCTTGGGGGCGGAGTCGAGCAGGCCGTACTCCATCTCCGGGCCCGTCCACCACGCGTTCATGCCCACGGCGGCAGCGCCCACCGAGATCGCGGCCCAGTAGGCGAGGACCCACTCGGGGTAGTTGCGCATGGCGATCGCGACCCGATCGCCGGGACCCACGCCACGCGCGACCATCGACGCAGCCAGCGCGTCGACGATCTGGTGGGCGCGCGTGTAGCTGTAGCGCTCGTCGGCGTAGATCAGATAGTCGGCGTCGCCGTGCGCTCGCGACGACTCCCAGATCTGGCGCAGGGAGGCCGGGGCGGTGTCGTAGGTTCGCATCGGAATGCCGCCCACGTCGCGCGTGGACCAGGCGAAGGGGGCGCCGGGAGCGGTGAGCTGTTGCCAGACGGTCTTCAGATCTTCCATGTCGGTCGGGGGTCATCCTGCGTTCGGGTCGGGGGCGCTGCGCCGCGCGCACAGCCGGATCAGCCTAGCCCACCCGCGATGGGGTCGGGCCCGGGTCGCTTCAGGCCGTGGCGTCCACAGCGCGTCGCCGTTGGGCCCGCCGATGCCCCTCGAAGCCGTGGACCAGCAGGCCGACCACCGCCAGCAGCAGCCCCGCCACCCACCTCGGGTCGCCGAGCTGCATCCACGGGTCGATGGGGAAGGCCACGGTCTTCGCGATCGCGGCGACCTTGAACTCGTGCGGTCCCTGGAAGCCGGGATCCGTCGCGATCTCCATCAGGTCGCGCCGGCTGCGGTAGCGCATGCCGGCGGCGACGGTCCAGCGCTCGGCACCCTCGAGGCCCCACACGTCGAGGGCCGGCGCGGCGGCGCGTCCGAAGAAGACCGGGTGGCAGGCGCGGGACACGAGCGCGGGCCACATGAACGCCATGTAGCGATCCAGCACTTCCTGGGAGCTCTCCTCCGGGCCCACGCCGGGCACGGCCTCGGGCCGATCGCGCATCTCGACGACGTTGATCATCACGAAGTCGTCCCCGGTGTCGCTCTCCAGGAACGCGCGCAGCATCGCGACGTCCTCGGGACTCCCGTCCTGCTGGGCGAGGAGAGCGACGTAGTGATCCACCTCCTCGGCGGACAGCGGCCCTCCGAACGACGTGTACCAGCCGAAGAACACCAGGTACACGACGAGCAGCAGGCTCCAGACGATCGTGGGCAGGCTCATGAGCTCGAGCTCTCCTCAGTTGCGCATGTAGGTGCCGCCGGCGACGTTCAGGATCTCGCCGGTGACGTGACGGGCCCGTTCCGAAGCCAGGTATGCGACGGCTTCGGCGACACTGTCCGCGGTGGCGTGTTCACCGAGCGGGGTCTGGGGAAGCAGCCGCTCGGCGATCTCCGGATTGTCGTCGATGAACTTCGTGCCCGTCACGACCCCCATCGAGACCGCGTTGCAGCGGATGCCGTGCGGTCCGCCCTCGTGTGCGCAGGAGCGGGTCAGGACGTTGAGTCCGCCCTTGGTGACCGCGTAGGCGCCCTCGCGTCCGAAGCCGCCGACGTCGGGTGCGTAGCTGCTGATGTTGACGATGGCGCCGCCTCCGGCGTCGCGCATGGCGGGCATGGTCGCGCGGCACAGGTACCAGGGGCCCGACAGGTTCACCCGGACGCACCAGTCCCAGTCCGCCGGGTCGTAGTCGAAGATGCTCCCGACCACGTTGATGGCCGCGTTGTTGATCAGGATCCGGATCGGGCCGAGCCGCCGGGTGGTCTCGGCCACCACGTCGTCGATGGCGGCCCGGTCGCCTGCGTCGAGGGGCAGCCCGATCACCTCGGTCCTGGGATGCTCGGAGGCAATCTGCTCTGCGACCTCCGCGGTCCGGCGCGGGTGGATGTCGCTGACCACCACCCGGGCCCCCCCGGCGGCCAGGCGTCGGGCGACCGTCTGTCCGAGTCCGCGCCCGGCTGCAGCCGTGACCAGCGCGACGCGTCCCTGGAACTCGCTCGATCCACCGCCCATGCCATCCGCCTCCCGCGCGCCGCGGAGGGTACACTCGAGCCAGCCCGATTCCGCCCGCGGGGAAGTCACGAATCGCGCGGCCCGTTCGTGTACCTGGGTGAAGCGCTCGCATTCGGGCGAGTGCGGAAGCCCAGGAGGATGGAGATGAGCGACCCCAGGCGTGGCCGTGTCGTGGTGATCGGAGGAGGCGTCGCGGGACTCACCGCCGCGGCGTTCGCCGCGCGTGCGGGGGCCGAGGTGCACCTGCTCGAGTCCGTGAGCGAGCTGGGCGGCCGCGCCCGGACCCGGAACGAGGCGGGCTTCCTCTTCAACATGGGTCCCCACGCGCTCTATCGGAAGGGTCCGGCGGAGGCGGTGCTTCTGGAGCTCGGCGTCCAGCTCGGCGGCGCGTCGCCGGATACCTCCCGCGCCTTCGGCTGGCGCGACGGCCGCCTGCACGTGTTGCCCGGCGGGCCCCTGTCGCTGATGACGACCAGCCTGCTCGGTGCGCGCGAGAAGGCGGCGTTGGGAGCGATGCTCGCGCGTTTCCCGAAGCTCGACCCGGGCCCCTGGCAGTCCCGCAGCCTGCGGGACTTCCTGCAGGAGAGCTTCCGCTCGAGGCGACTGCAGGCGATCTTCGAGGCCCTCGTTCGCCTGTCCACCTACGCGAACGCGCCCGAGGAGCTGAGCGCGGGCACCGCCATCGCGCAGGTTCAGGCCGCGCTCGGGAGCGGGGTTCGCTACCTGGACGGCGGCTGGCAGCAGATGGTCGAGGCCCTCGCGGAGCGCGCCCGAAGAGACGGCGCGACGCTCCGTTCCGGGGCGCGGGTCCGCGCCGTCGAGCCCGCGGCAGGGGGCCTCCGGGTCGAGCTGCGCGACGGGAGCCGGGTCGAAGCGGATGCGGTGGTGCTCGCGCTGGGACCGGCCGAGGCCAGCAGCCTCGTCGATGCCGGCGCGAACCCGCTGCTGGCCGAGCACGCGGAGCGTTCGCTGCCCGTGCGAGCCGCGTGCCTCGACGTGGGCTTGGCGCGGCTTCCCGACTCGCGGAGGCCCTTCGCCCTGGGGATCGACCAGGCCACCTACGCATCGCTTCACTCCGAGGCGGCCTCCGGGCTGGCGCCCGAGGGAGGTGCCCTGTTCCAGGCGGCCCGCTACCTGGCGCCCGACGAGAAGCCCGACCGCGGCGAGGTGGAGCGGCAGCTCGAAGCCCTGCTGGATGCCCTGCAGCCCGGGTGGCGTGCTGCCGAGCGGACCCGGAGCCTGCTCCTCGACGTACGCGTGGCCCACGCCGTGCCCACGGCAGGCATGGGCGGGCTGGTCGGACGGCCGCGCGTCGACGCCCTGGAGGCGACCCGGCCGGGCATCCTGCTCGCGGGCGACTGGATCGGTCCGGAAGGCTGGCTCGTGGACGGGTCCTTCGCGAGCGGTCGGGATGCGGGCCGGGCGGCCGCCCTGCACGCGCGCCGCAGGAGAAGCGATGGCTGAGTCGGGCGCGTCCGGTGTCGCGCCGCCTGCCGGGCTGGAGACCGCCTTCGAGCAGGACCGGGGCCACCTCTACGGCCTGCTCTATCGCCTGACGGGGTCGACGGCGGACGCCGAGGACCTGTTGCAGGAGACCTTCGAGCGCGCGATCAGCCGACCGCCGCGGGACACCCGCCGCGCGTGGCGACCCTGGCTGGTGCGGGTCGCGCTGAACCTGGGGCGCGATCACCTGCGGGCCCGGCGACGCCGGGGCTACGACGGCCCCTGGCTGCCGGCGCCGCTGGAGACCCCCGACGGCGAGCTGCCCTTCGGCGTGGCCGAGCCGCGAGGCACCGAGGGACGCTACGAGTTGATGGAGAGCGTGTCGTTCGCGTTCCTGCTGGCGCTCGAGGGTCTCACACCGACGCAGCGCGCCGTCCTGCTCCTGCGCGACGTCTTCGAGTACGACGGCCGCGAGACCGCCGAGGCGCTGGGGCTCTCGGAGGCGAACGCGCGCCAGCATCTGCGACGCGCGCGACGTGCGATGGCCGAGTACGACGCCCGCGGCCGGGAGCTGCCTCCCAGCGAGTCGCGGGTGCGGGAGATGCTGGCCCGCTTCCTGGCCGCGGTCATGCAGGGCGACGCCGCGGCGGCCGAGGCGCTGCTCGCCGAGGACGTGGTCGTTCACACCGACGCGGGCGGCGAGTATCACGCGGCGCGCATCCCGGTGGTGGGACGCGCCAAGGTCGCGCGCTTCTACATCAACATCGCGCGGATGTCGGGGACGCCGCGCGTCGCCCTGCGCAGTCTGAACGGTTTCCCCGCGATCGTCGCCGACCTCGACGACCCGAAGCCGGGGATCTCGCCGCGGGTCGTGACCCTGGGCCAGCTCGACGAGGCGGGGCGCCTGTCTCGCATCTACAGCGTTCTCAGCTCGCGCAAGCTCCGTGGAGTCGCGCCCGGCTGAGCGCCGGCCCGTTATCCTCCGGCGCCATGTGCGCCGCGTCCCGCCTGATCCTCATTTTCTGGCTCGGCCTGGGCTGCCCGGGAGTCGGCGCCGGCGTCGCGCTCGCGGACGAGGCGCCGATCGTGGCCGGGGCCTTCTCCGAGGCAGGTGCCGGTGGCGACTTCCCCGATGGATGGCAGGCGATGGACTTCGCCCGGGTCGACCGACCGACACGCTACGAGCTGGTGGAGGAGGCCGGCCAGGTCGTCCTCCAGGCCGACAGCCAGGGCTCGGCCTCGGGGCTGATGCGATCGCTCGAGGTCGACCTCGGGAGCCATCCGGTCCTCGCCTGGCGCTGGCGCATCGAGCAGGTCCTGGAGAAGGGCGACGTCACGCGCCGGGAGGGTGACGACTACCCGGCGCGCCTCTACGTGGCGTTCGGGTACGACCCGGAGCGAGCCGGGTTCTTCGAGCGCGTCCAGTACGAGGCGCTGCGGATCGTGTACGGCGAGTACCCGCCCGTCGCGGCCCTCAACTACATCTGGGCCAGCAACAGTCCGGTGGGAACCGTGGTGCCGAATCCGTACTCCGACCGGGCGTGGATGATCGTCGTGCGCAGCGGTGCCGGGCAGGCGATGGAGTGGGTGGACGAGCGTCGCGACGTGGCGGCCGACTACCGACGCGTGTTCGGGGGCGAGCCGCCGCGGGTGTCCGGCGTGGCCGTCATGACCGATACGGACGATACCGGCGAGTCGGCGCGGTCGTGGTTCGGGGACATCGTGTTCGAGCCGGCCGCACCGGGTGCGGGACGGCCGTGAGCCTTCGTGCTACGAACGCGCCCGAGGAGAGCTCCATGCGCATCTCGACTCGAGTCGGATCCGCCGTCCTGGCGGCACTGCTGTGGCTCTCGCCCGCGTCCGCGGCGGCCGAGACGCTCGATCTGATCGGCACCTGGTTCGTGCTGATCCACTACCGGGACTCGATGACCGCCAACCCAGACGCGGACCGCTGGGAAGACAAGGTCTGGAAGATCGAGAAGAAGGGCTCGCGCCTGCAGTGGACCGAGTATCCCATCGTCGTCTTCAGCGACGGGTCCGGGCGCTTCGGCCGGGTCGGGGGCAACGCCCGCGCGCGGCTGCTGAGGAAGTGGGAGCCCAACGAGTCGCAGATGGCCGAGATCCTCGACGGCCCCCAGGTGAACTCGCGCGGCTCCAAGACGAAGAGCCTGCGCGGCTCTCCCAAGCGCGGGTACAAGTCGACCAGTGCAAGGCGCTCGACCTCGGCGCTCACCGTCGGCTACCAGGAGACCTGGTCGATCGACGACCCGACGGGTCTGCCGGTCTTCACCCGGGACGATGCGCTCGGCACCGAGGCGGCCCTGGCGACCGAGTCGGACGCCGTCGTCTCCGGGCGGACCCGCTATGCGACGCTCGAGGTGCAGGGCGGCGGCGACGTGCTGGAGGGCAGCTATGCGCGCGACGAGAACAAGAAGGGGAGCTTCCGCCTGATCCGTGCGGGTGCGGCGCGGGGAATCGAGAGCGACGGTCGTTCGCCCAATGACCGACAGTTCGAGAACGCCATGCAGGCTGCGCGCGACGCGGGCTACGGCGAGTTCCTGCGGACGCTCGGCGACGAGCGGGTCCGCGAGCTGCGCGACACCGTCGGCGAGGAGAAGCTCGGCGCGTTGTGGGAGAAGTACGCGCGGCGCATCATCGCCGGCGACGAGTCGGCCCAGGACGAGCTCGGCAAGGAGCTGGGCGATGCCTACGCGGACGGCCTGCGCGACCAGTTCGTGAAGTCCATCGGTGCCGGGACGACCGACGCGTTCTTCGAGAAGCGGCGCCAGCGAGGTCCCGAGAGTGCCGCCCTGGTGGAGCAGACCCGCAAGGTCGTGACCGACGAGCGCATCGCCGAGATCGAGGCGGAGTACGGCGAGGGGATCCGGGCCGAGGACCCGAAGGCGATCGCAGCCGCCGGGGAGGCGGTCCAGAAGGCCTTCGAGGACGCGGTTCGCGCCGAGTTCGTGCGCCGCCTCGAGCAGGGCGACGCCGAGGCCATGCGGCAGTACCAGGAGCACCGGCGCAAGGAGCGGGACCGCCGCTGAGCCTGCGCTCTTCCCCGCGCTCCGGTGGTAGACTGGGGCCGTGCTATCGCCGTACCGCGTCATCGACCTGACGAACGAGGGCGGACTCCTCTGCGGTCAGCTGCTGGCCGACCTGGGCGCCGAGGTGATCCAGGTGGAGCCGCCGGGAGGCTCCTCGGCACGACGCGTGGGTCCCTGGTGGAAGGACGAGCCCGGCGCCGAGCGCTCGCTCTTCTGGTGGGCCTATGCGCGCAACAAGAAGAGCGTGGTCGCCGACCTCGACGACGAGACCGACCGCGCCTGGCTGCGTGAGCTGGCGGCGGGCGCGGACTTCTTCGTCGAGTCCGAGCCGCCTGGGCGCCTGGCATCCCTCGGCCTCGGCTACGACGACCTCGCGGCGCTGAATCCGGGGCTCGTGTACGTCTCGATCAGTCCCTTCGGCCAGCAGGGGCCGAAGGCGGAGTGGGCGGCCACCGACCTCACGGTCATGGCGGCCAGCGGCTGCGCGTTCCTGTCGGGCGACGCGGACCGACCGCCCGTCCGCTGTCGGGTGCCCCAGGCTCATGCCCACGCGGGTGCCGACGCCGCGGTGGGCGCGCTGATCGCCCACTTCGAGCGACGCACCAGTGGCCGGGGCCAGCACGTGGACGTCTCCGCTCAGCAGTCGGCCACGCTCGCGACCATGTTCCGCAGTCTCGACGCGCCGCTCGAGCAGACGCCTGCCGTGCGGGTGTCCGGCGGTGTCCAGGTGGGTCGGGCCTTCCTCAAGAGCCGCTATCCGCTCTCGGACGGCTGGGTGGTGCTCGGCCCCGGCTTCCTCCCGTCGACCGGGCACTTCATGAAGCGGCTGCTGGGCTGGGCCCTCGAAGAAGGCCTGGGCAGCCAGTCGCTGATCGACGAGGACTGGTCGAGCTATGCGCTTCGTCTGGTGACCGACCAGGTGGATCCGGAGACCTGGGAGCCCGTCGACGAGATCCTGGCCACGCTCTTCGCTCGCAAGACCACCGCCGAGGTGATGGAGGCGGCGGTGACGCGGCAGCTGCTGATCGCGCCCCTGCTGCACATGAACGAGGTGGTCGAGAGCCCCCAGCTCGAGGCGCGAGGCTTCTGCGTGCCCATCGAGCGGCCGGAGGTCGG
>JANQSB010000637.1 GCA_028284295.1 Myxococcota bacterium
AACGCGGGCATCCTCGTCTCGCAGCCGATCCTCGACATGAGCCCCGACGACTACCGACGCGTGCTGGAGGTGAACCTCGTCGGCTCCTTCCTGGGCGTCCAGGCCGCAGGCCGCGCGATGTGCGAGCGCGGAGGCGGGTCGATCGTGAACGTCTCCTCGACGGGAGGCTTCCAGGCCGTGCCCACGGCCGCGGGCTACGTGTCGAGCAAGTTCGGACTGCGCGGTCTGACGCGGACGGCGGCCGCCGAGCTGGGTCGTCACGGCATCCGCGTGAACTCGATCCACCCCGGTGGCGTGGACACCGACATGGCGCGGGGGTTCGGGCGACCCGGAGCTCCCGACCCGTACGCCGGACTGCCACTGGCCCGCATCGGACAGCCCGTCGAGATCGCGAGGCTGGCGCTCTTCCTGGTGTCCGACGAGTCGAGCTACTGCACGGGCTCGGAGTTCGTTGCCGACGGCGGGCTGCTCGCGTAGCCTGCGCGGCCCCTCGAGGCCGATCGGGAAGCGGGTCGAGGACAGGAGAAGAAGCCATGGCGAGCGTCCGTGTCACCCGCGAGCTCCCGCATCCGGTCGAGAAGGTCTGGGGCCTGGTCGGCGACTTCGCGAACACCAGCTGGATGCCCGAGGGCACCGAGTGCCGCGTGGAAGGCGAGGGCCCCGGCATGATCCGTCACATCGGCGCCGGCCCGGGCGCGCTCGCCGAGACCCTGGAGTCGATCGACGAGGCGTCGCGGACGGTCCGCTACACGATTCCCGGCGAGCTTCCCTTCCCCGCCACCGACTACCACTCGACGATCGTGGTGCGAGAGGTGGCGAAGGAGGGGGCGAGGGAAGATGGAAGCGTCAGCGAGCTCGAGTGGAGCTGCCGCTACGAGCCGAAGGGCGACCCCGACGCGGCACAGGTGGCCATGCAGGGCCTCTACGACACCCTGATCGGCTGGGTGGCGGACGCCCTCGACCGCTCGGGCTGAGCGGAGACGGAGGGGGCCTCCTGCCGTGGGGTAGACTGGGGCAGATGGACACGGCGTCTGGCGCCGTCCGGAGGAGCCCCATGAGCGAAGCCACCCGCGTCCACTACCGAACCTGTCCCCTCTGCGAAGCGACCTGCGGGCTCGAGGTCCACACCGAGGGGCGACGCGTGGTGCGGGTACGCGGAGACGCCGACGACGTCTTCTCCCGGGGCTACGTGTGCCCGAAGGGAACCCAGCTCGGTGCGCTCTACGCCGACCCGGATCGTCTCTCGCGTCCCCTCGTCAAGCGGGACGGCAGACACGTGGAGGTGGACTTCGACGAGGCGTTCCGCGAGATCGAGGCGCGCCTGCTGCCCATCCTCGAGGGCAACCGCTCGCAGGTCGCCCTCTACCTCGGCAACCCGAACGTCCACAACATCGCCGGCTCGATCTACGTGCGACCGCTGATCCAGCAGCTGGGGACGAAGAACCTCTACAGCGCCAGCACCGTCGATCAGATGCCGAAGCACGTCTCGGCGGGGCTGATGTTCGGCAACCCCGGCACCATTCCCGTCCCGGACATCGACCGCACCCAGCACCTGCTGATGCTCGGCGCGAACCCGCTCGAGTCCAACGGCAGCCTGTGCACCGCGCCCGACTTCCCGGGCCGCCTGAAGTCGCTCCGGGAGCGCGGCGGTCGTCTCGTCGTCGTCGATCCCCGCCGCACCCGCACCGCGGCCCTGGCCGACGAGCACCACGCCATTCGGCCGGGCACCGACGCGCTGCTGCTCGTCTCGTTGCTGCAGGTCCTGTTCGCGGAGGAGCGCGCCTCGCTGGGCGACGTCGCGGACTGCGTCGACGGACTCGCGGAGCTCGAGAGCGCCGTGTCCCCGTTCACGCCCGAGCGGGTGGCGCCGCACTGCGGTCTGGCCCCCGAGGCGATTCGGAGCATGGCACTCCAGCTCGCCGAGGCGCCGAGCGCCGTCGTCTACGGTCGGATCGGTACGCACACCGTCGACACGGGGACCCTCGCTTCGTGGGCGGCGGACGCACTCAGCACGGTCACCGGCAACCTCGACCGCCCCGGCGGAGCGATGTTCCCGTTGGCGGCTCACGCCTCGGGCGAAGGTCGCGGGCGTGGCCGCGGCTTCCAGATCGGTCGCTGGAAGAGCCGGGTGCGCGAGTTCCCCGAGGTGCGCGGCGAGCTTCCCATCGCCACGCTGGCCGACGAGATCGAGACCCCGGGCGAGGACAGCGTTCGCGCGCTGGTCACCGTCGCGGGCAATCCCGTGCTCTCGGCGCCGGAGGGAGAGCGGCTGGATGCGGCCTTCGCCGAGCTCGACTTCATGGTCAGCGTCGACGTCTATCTCAACGAGACCACGCGCCACGCGGACGTCATCCTGCCGCCGGCGTCGCCCCTCGAGAGCCCGCACTACGACCTGGCCTTCTACGGCATCTCCGTCCGCAACGTCGCCAACTACTCGCCGCCGGTCTTCGAGACTTCCGGGCCTTCGGAGTCGGACCTGCTCGCGAGGCTCGCCCTGCTCGTCGCGGGTCAGGGCGCCGACGCGGACACCTCGGTCCTGCACGACATGATGCTGCGCGGACTCGTCGAGTCGAAGGTCGGACGCGAAGGCGCCGCGCTGGCAGGCCGGGACGTGGAGGAGATCCTGTCCGCGCTCGAGGACCGCCAGGGTGCCGAGGCCATGCTCGACGTCATGATCCGGACCGGCCCCTACGGAGACGGCTTCGGGCAGGATCCCGACGGCCTCTCGCTCGAGAAGCTCGAGGCGAACCCGCACGGGATCGACCTGGGCCCGCTCCAGCCGCGTCTGCCCCGAGCCCTCTCGACGCCCTCGGGCAAGGTCGAGCTGCTGCCGGAGCCGATCCGCGAGGACCTGCGACGCCTCGAGGCGCGCCTCGACGAATCGCCTAGGGAAGGCCTCGTGCTCGTGGGCCGCCGTCACCTGCGCTCCAACAACTCCTGGATGCACAACGTGGCCCCGCTGATGAAGGGGCGCGACCGCTGCACCCTGCAGATCCACCCCGACGACGCGAGCCGACTCGGTCTGGAAGACGGGAAGCCCGCCTCCATCGAGAGCCGGGTAGGCCGCATCACCGCACCCGTCGAGCTCTGTGACGACATCCGGCCGGGGGTCGTGAGCCTGCCCCACGGCTTCGGCCACGACACGGAGGGTGCGAGCCTGACGGTGGCGCGGGAGCACGCCGGCGTGAACAGCAACCGCATTACCGACGGCCGCCCGCTCGACCCGCTGTCCGGCAACGCGGTCCTCAACGGAATCCCCGTCGAGGTGGCCCCGGCCTGAGCTCGGCCCCGGTTCCGCGGATCGGGACCGGGCCGTGAAGGCCGGGCACCGAAGGGCTCAGGAAGCTCGGCTGCGCGTGCCCAGCGGAAGCAGTGCCGGCACCGTCTCCATCCGCGTCTTGTAGTCCGGGCGTCGCTCGAGCATGCGGTCGTCGATGAGCTTGAGGCTCGCGAGCCGGAAGAGCAGCGTGATCGAGAGCGCTCCCGCCCCGGTCCACATCCAGGTGCCGGGTGCGGCGGCGAGTGCGAAGCCGAAGAGGCCCCACCAGAAGAGGATCTCGCCCAGGTAGTTGGGGTGCCGGCAGCGGGCCCAGAGGCCGGTGTCCAGGATGGCCGTCGGCGGCGGCTGGCTCAGCCGGAAACGCCGCAGCTGCTCGTCGGCCGTGGCTTCCAGCCAGATCGCGAAGCCCGTCACCGCGGTGGCGGCGAGGTCGAGGGCACCGAGCGGGCGGGTGCCCGTCATCAGGGCGGGCACCAGGGCCAGGCAGCCCGCGAAGACGAGCAGCGTGGGCATCAGGTGGAGCCCCGTGAAGCTCACCAGCCAGTAGAGGCTTCCCGTCTGCTCGCGCTTGTCGACGTAGCGCCAGTCCTCGTGATCGAGGCCCGTCCAGCCGCGTGCCCAGTTGAAGGTGAGGCGGAGACCCCAGGCCGAGACCAGCCCCAGCACCAGGGCCTGCCGCACCCAGGGCCCGTCGAGGCCGGCGGGATGGAAGGCCCAGTAGAAGGCGATCGCGATGGGCGCCACGCTCCAGTAGGCGTCGTAGAAGCTCGAGTTGTCGTAGGCGACGCTGAAGCCGAAGATCGCGAAGGTGGCGGCGATGTCGGCCCAGAACGCGATCCAGACGGGATCGTCGGTGGGAACGGTCAGCGCGGTGACGGTGGCCACGGCCAGCGCCACCGCGTAGGCGATGGCGACGGTCGCGAAGGAGCGAGATCGGGTCGGTCGGGTCAAGGTCGGGTTCCTGGAGTCCTGTCGGTTCTAGAAGGGCGCGTCGCCCTTCACGGTGACGCGTTCTACCCGCCGCACGGCGGGCACGTAGTCGAAGGCCGCGTAGTGCTGCACGGCGCGGTTGTCCCAGAAGGCGACCGAGTTCTCCTGCCAGCGGAAGCGACACTGGTACTCGGGGACGCTCGCCTGCCGGTACAGGAAGCGGAGGAGCTTCGCGCTCTCCTCGGGGTCCATGTCGTCGATGGCCGTCGTGAAGGCGGCGTTGACGTAGAGGCCCTTCTGGCCGGTCTCCGGGTGGGTGCGGACCACGGGGTGGTGGGCATCCGGGTACTTCTCGCTCATGGCCTCGCGCTGCTCGTCCGTCATCGCGCGACCGAAGTTGTGACGGAAGCTGTGGGTCGCGGTGCGGCAGTCGATCTTCTCCCGGATCTCGTCGGGCAGTCCCTCGTAGGCGGCGATCATGTCGGCGAAGAGGGTGTCGCCGCCGATGTCGGGGATCACGCGACCGCGCAGGATCGACCCGAGCGAGGGCTCGAGACGCCAGGTGACGTCGCTGTGCCAGGTGTTCTGGCCGAGCTTCGACTTCGGACCGTGGTGGATGACGACCACCTCGGGGTGGTCTTCGCGGTTCGGGGTGAAGGGGTGGACCTCGAGCTCGCCGAAGCGGCGCCCGAAGGCCACGTGCTCCTCGACGCGGACGTCCTGGTCGCGGAAGAAGATCACCTTCCAGTCCAGCAGGGCGCGACGGATCTCCGCGATCTGCTCTTCGGGCAGGTCGCCGCACATGCGGAAGCCGCGGATCTCGGCCCCGATGGTCGGTGACATCGGCGCGATCTCGATCGTTTCGAAAGGCTGCTCGGCTGCGGCGGACATGGATTCCTCCCGGAGGCGGACCGGCAGAGCTTAGCCGGAGCCCGGAGCGGTGGCCGCCGGTGCGGAGGAAGCCTGCCTATGCCCGGGGCTGCGACACTCGCCCCCTTCTCGCGCCCACGCCGACGCCGCTTCGGAGGATGGCCAGGAATCCACTCGCCGACAGCAGGGCGAAGAGGATCAGGATCGGTGTCTGCCCGGCGCTGGCGGGCAGGCTCACCGGGCCGGGCAGGTGAAGCCGGCGCACGAAGCCGTCCTGCTTGGTCGTGACGTAGATCTGGCCGCTGGCGTCCTGGCCGAAGCGCAGGTCGGTTCGGCCGAGGCCCGGGTTCTGCAACGCGTCGCGCACGATGTCGAGCAGGGTCGTCGGCTGCCCCTCGTGCACCAGAGCGAGCTCGAACACCTGGGCCACGGTGTCCGGGTCGCCGTCGTCCTGGGCCACCAGCTCGTCCGAGTCTGCGTAGAAGATGCGACCGTTCCGGATGTCGCCGAAGACGAACATGCCGTGGAGTGGACCCGGCCCCCGGTACACGAAGCCGCCCGCGATCGCAGCCCCTTCCTCGTGGTCGTAGAAGGCCACGGGGTAGCGATAGGCGGTCGGGTCGGGCGGGCGGGGCAGGATCGGGGTGTCGAGGTCGACGTCCGGGTCGATTCCCCAGTTGCCCTCCCGGAGGGGCCATCCGTAGTTCGCGCCCGGGACGAGCCGGTTGACCTCCTCGCCGTGTGACTGGCCGATGTCGCTCAGGAAGGCCTCCCCGGTCACTGCATCCCAGGCCAGGCGGTGCCCGTTGCGCAGGCCGTAGGCGTAGATCTCGTCGAAGGTGTCCGGGTCGCCGTCGTTGGCGAAGGGATTGTCGGCGGGGATTCCGTAGTCGTAGGTGATGCCGCCGCGCATGAAGGGACCCCCCAGCGGGTCGATCCGCATCAGCGTTCCGTAGGGCGTGTCCAGCCGCTGCAGCTGCTGCCAGTCGTCGACCCGGGCGGTGCCGTAGTCGCCGTTGCAGATGTAGAGCAGGCCGTAGTCCGGGTCGCCGGGCTGAGCGGTCGGCCGGAAGGCGATCTCTCCCATGTTGTGGAAGTGGTGCCGGGAATCCACCCGCATCAGCTCCCGTCGGGTGCAGTTCGGGGCCCCGCCCTGGGGCTGGCAGGACGAGCCGGACGGGTCGTCGACCTCCCACTCGCTGAGGACGACGTGGTGCGCGGTGCTGGTGGGGATCGCCGGGACGAGGTTCGGTGGCGGTGTGCCGCCCACGACGTTCTCCATGTGGACGGTGTAGAAGAGCCCGTTGGTGGCGAAGTCGGGATGGAACGCGAAGCTCGCGAAGCCGACCGCGAGGTTCCCGTCCTCGAAGTTCGCGAACACGACCGAGAGGTCCATGTAGACCTGCTCGGCGCCGTTCTCGATGACGTAGAGAGGGCCGCGGAGGTCGTTCACGAACAGGCGCCCCGAGCCGTCGGGTACCTCGCGCAGGAAGTTGAGGCGAGCGCGCCCGAAGCTGCCGCCGGTGCTGGCCGGGAGCTCGAGCACGTCCTCGATGGTGGCGCTCAGTCCGGGCAGGATCGGCCCGCTCAGGGCCCCGCCCGAAGCCGGCCCGCCGAATCCCAGCAGGCAGGCGACCATGGCCGCAACGGCAGACGTCCCACTTCGCGTCGCGCAAGGTCTCCGCACACGTCCCTCCCGACGAGTCGCTTCGAGGGCCGAAGATAGCCCTCGGCCGGGCCCACTCCATTTGCATCGTGCGCGCGATGGAAGTTACAATGCGCCGGCTCGACCCCAACCGGAGGAAACCCCCCATGGCCGACCTCGGCTTCTGGAGCTTTGCCCAGCGAGAGCCCGACAAGCTCGCCCTCGTCGATCCCTTCGAGAAGGCACTCACCCGCGGAGAGCTTCTCGCCCGCTGCAACCAGCTGGTGCACGGACTGCGCGAGCTCGGTCTCGAACGAGGCGACGTCGTCGCCATCGACTCGGTGAACTGCGCGGAGTTCTTCGTCACCTCGCTGGCCTGCACCCAGGCGGGCTTCTACCTCACGCCCATCAACTGGCACCTCGCGCCGGCCGAGGTCGCGTACATCGTCAGCGACTGCGGGGCGAAGGTCTTCATCGGGCACGAGAGCGTCGCCGAGGTGTGTCGCAAGGCCGCCAGCGAGACGGGCTTCCCGCTGGACCGCTGCTTCGCGGTCGGCGAGGTCGAGGGCTTCCGCTCCTTCGACTCGCTGCTCGAGGGTCGTCCTGTCGAGATGCCCGAGAAGCGCTGTGCCGGCGCCGTGATGAACTACACCTCGGGGACGACGGGAAACCCGAAGGGGGTCAAGCGTGCGCTCCCGCCCGAGGAGATCGAGCCCGACGTGATCTCGGGTCTGATGGGCGCCTTCCTCGGGATGTTCGGGGTGCAGCCCGAGGACGACAACGTCCACATCTGCGGATCACCCCTCTACCACACCGCCGTCCTCATGTTCTCGTCGGGCTCGCTTCACTTCGGGCACGCGGTGGTGCTGATGGACAAGTGGGGCGCCGAGGACATGCTGCGCCTGATCGAGAAGTACCGCTGCACGACGAGCCACATGGTCCCGACCCAGTTCCACCGCCTGCTCTCGCTTCCCGAGGAGACGCGCGCCCGCTACGACTGCTCGTCGACGCGCCACATGATTCACGCGGCGGCGCCCTGCCCGCCGGACGTCAAGCGGCGCATGCTCGAGTGGTGGGGGGATGCCATCTACGAGTACTACGCGGCCACCGAGGGCGGCGGGACCCTGGTGACTCCGCAGGAGTGGCTCGCGAAGCCCGGCACCGTCGGCAAGGCCTGGGCCAACTCCGAGATCCGCATCTTCGACGACGAAGGCGTGCAGCAGCCCACGGGCGAGCAGGGCACCGTATACATCCTGCTCGGCGAGACGACCTCCTTCGAGTACAAGGGCGACGCGGAGAAGACGAAGAAGAACCGCATCGCCACCGAGGACGGCAAGACCTTCTTCACGGTCGGCGACGTCGGCTACCTGGACGAGGACGGCTACCTCTTCCTGTGCGATCGGAAGATCGACATGATCATCTCCGGCGGTGCCAACATCTACCCGGCCGAGATCGAGAACGTCTTCCTGTCGCACCCCAAGGTGGGGGACGTCGCGGTCTTCGGAATCCCGCACGAGGACTGGGGCGAGGAGATCAAGGCCGTCGTCGAGCCCGGGGACGGGGTCGAGGCCGGCGAAGCGCTCACCACGGAGCTGCTCGACTTCTGCAAGGAGAAGCTCGCGAAGTTCAAGTGGCCCCGGAGCATCGACTACATCGACGAGATGCCGCGCGACCCGAACGGGAAGCTCTACAAGCGGCGCCTGCGCGACCCGTACTGGGAAGGCCAGGACCGCGCCATCTAGGGAGCCGCGCGGCGGCGACCGGGATCAGAGGAGAGAGACATGCCGAGCGAGCTCTGCCAGAAGCTGGGAATCGAGGTTCCCATCTTCGCGTTCACCCATTGCCGCGACGTGGTCGTGGCCGTCAGCCAGGCCGGCGGCCTCGGGGTCCTGGGCGCCGTCGGCTTCAGCGCCGAGCAGCTGAAGCAGGAGCTGGACTGGATCGACGATCACATCGGCGACCACAAGTACGGCGTCGACATCGTGATCCCGCAGAAGTACGAGGGCATGGGCGAGATGGATCCCGTCAAGCTGCAGGCTCAGCTCGACTCGATGATCCCCCAGGAGGTACGCGAGTTCGCGGAGAAGCTGCTGGAAGACCACGGCGTTCCGAAGATGCCCGAGGAGGAGGCCGACGATCGCGGGGGACTGCTCGGCTGGACGGAAGCCTCGGCCCGCCCCCTGCTGGAGGAAGCCCTGAAGCGCGACCGCTGCAGCCTGATCGCGAATGCCCTCGGCACCCCGCCCAAGGAGATCATCGAAGAGGTGAAAGCGAGTGGCCGCATGATCGCCGCCCTGTGCGGCCGGGTGAAGCAGGCCGTCGCCCACAAGGAAGCCGGCATCGACATCGTGATCGCCCAGGGCGGCGAGGGCGGTGGCCATACCGGTGACGTCGGCAGCATCGTGCTGTGGCCCCAGATCATCGATGCGGTCGCGCCGACGCCGGTGCTCGCCGCCGGCGGCATCGGCAACGGAAGACAGATGGCCGCGGCCATGGCGATGGGGGCCGCCGGGGTGTGGACCGGCTCGCTGTGGCTGACCGTCGCCGAAGCGGCCGCCGAGCCGGCCGAGAAGGAGTCCTACCTGAATGCCTCCAGCGAGGACACGGTCCGCTCGCGGTCCTGGACGGGCAAGCCCTGTCGCATGCTGCGCACCGACTGGACGGACGCCTGGGCGCGGGACGACACCCCGGACCCGCTGGGCATGCCGCTCCAGGGCATGGTGACCTTCGACGCCATCCGCCGCACCCACGCCTACGCGGGCGTGGCCCGGACCCAGGACGTGGCCTTCAAGCCGGTCGGTCAGGTGGTCGGGCAGATGAACGCCGCCCAGACCAGTGCCGAGGTGATCCGCGACATGCTCACCGAGTACGTCGATGCCGTGGGCCGGGTCAACGAGGCTCTCGAGGAGGCTTGAGGTCGTGGCGCGTGCCGCCCCGCTCGAGCCGCCTTCGTCCACGCCCGGGCGTTCGGCTCGCCGTCGGCGGCGCACCCAGGAAGAGCGCAGCGCCGAGACCCGGGCCCGGGTGATCCGCGCAGCGACGGACAGCGTCGTCGAGCTGGGCTTTCGAGGCGCCACCATGACCGCGATCTCGAAGCGGGCCGGCGTGACCTGGGGCGCCATCCAGCACCAGTTCGGCGACAAGGATGCGATCCTCGACGCCGTGCTCGCGGAGTCCCTGTCCTCTCTGGAGGCCGGCTTCGTGGAGGTCGGTCGCGGGGCGCCCGATCCCGTGCTGCGCGTCAAGCGCTTCACGGCCCGCGCGGCCGAGCTGCTCCGGGGCCGCAGCTACCAGGCCTTCATCGAGATCCAGCTGAACCGCAGCCGCGACGGAGCGGCTTCTCCGGACGGGGCCTGGGGACGCGAGGTGGCGGGCGCGCTGGATCGCGCCTGGGAGGCCGCGTTCGGTGATCTGGCCCTCCCGCGCCGGGCCCTGGACGAGTCCAAGCGCTTCGGCTTCCTGGTGCTGGCGGGCCTGGCCGTCGAGACCATGCTCTTCCCCGGAGTCGACCGCTCGCGGCAACAGCTCGCGTCCCTGCGCGACACCCTGCTGCGGATCTTCGAGTCGCCCCCCGGCTGTGCCCGTCCGGAAGAGGGATCGAGGCGTGCGGAGAAGACGCACCCGGCGGACGCTACGCTCGAACGATGGCCGATCACCCCTGGTGGCAGGGCGCCGTCGTCTACCAGATCTACCCGCGCAGCTTCCGGGACGCGAACGGAGACGGCGTCGGCGACCTCGAGGGCATCCGGTCGCGTCTCGACCATCTCGCGTGGCTCGGCGTCGACGCGATCTGGATCTCGCCCTTCTTCCGCTCGCCCATGAAGGACTTCGGCTACGACGTCTCGGACTACTGCGACGTCGACCCGCTCTTCGGCACGCTCGCCGACTTCGACGCCCTGCTCGCCGACTGCCACGAGCGCGGCCTGCGCGTGCTGATCGACTGGGTGCCCAACCACTGCAGCGACCAGCACCCCTGGTT
>JANQSB010000640.1 GCA_028284295.1 Myxococcota bacterium
CGAGGCCGAAGGCGCGGTGCGGGTTCGGGAGCTGCCGGCGTGGCGGATGGACCTGCGCGGCGCCCGGGCGCTCGCCCCGGCGCGCGGCCACGCCACCTTCTTCTCCTACAACGGGCATCGCTTCCGGGTCGTCGGCGTGGCGCCGTCCCGGGCGGCGCGCCCCGAGCTTCCGCGAACCCGGACGACGACGCGCAGCTTCCGCCCGCTCTCCGCGGAGAATCGACGACGGATCGAGACGCAGCGCCTGGAGGTGGTCGAGGCCCGCGCCGGCGAGTCCATCCATGCGCTGTCCCAGCGAACGGGGAATGCCTGGCCTCTGTCCTGGCTGGCGGCCTGGAACGGGACCACCAGCGATCGGGTCTTCGCGGGCGGCGAGCTCGTGAAGATCGTGCGCAAGGAGCCGTACCAGGCCCCCGAAGCGACCGCGGGGGACCTCCCGAGTGGGTGAGATGACCCTGGTCTTCCTGGTCCTGGGCGTGACGATCGGGCTCTTCGTCTGGGGCCGGATCTCGTCCGACCTGGTCGCGATCGGCTCGCTGCTCGCGCTCTTCCTGCTCGGTCTCGTGGACGTCCGCGAAGCGCTGGCCGGCTTCTCGAACTCGACGGTGATCCTGGTCGGCGCGCTCTTCATCGTGGGCGAAGGTCTGACGCGAACGGGCGTGACGGCCTGGGCGGGCGATCAGCTGATCTCCGCCACCCGGGGCAGCGCTCTGCGCTTGCTGGTCGTCCTGATGGCCGGGACGGCGATTCTCTCCGCCTTCGTCTCGAACACCGGGACCGTCGCGACCCTGATGCCCGCGGTGGTGATCGCGGCCTGGGGGGTGCGCAGCGTCCCGTCCGCATTCCTGATCCCGCTGGCGTTCGCGGCCAACGCCGGTGGCGTCCTGACCCTGACGGGCACGCCTCCCAACCTGGTCGTGGCGGAGTCGCTCGAATCGCACGGCTACCGGCCCTTCGAGTACTTCGAGTACGCCTACATCGGTCTGCCGCTGCTCGTGACCGCCATCGTGTACATGGTCGTGATCGGGCAGCGACTGCTGCCGAAGCGCGTCGGGCGCGAGGCCCCGAAGCCGCTCTCCGGGATGCTCGAAGAGCTCGCGAGCAGCTACCAGCTGGAGGACGGAGGCTGGCGGCTCCACGTCCAGGCGGGCTCGCCCCTCATCGACTCGACGTTGCGGGAGGCCGGTCTCGCCGTCCGCCACGGCATCACCGTGATCCGCACCGGTCGCCTCGAGGGCGGCGAGTCCGTCCCGATCCCGTCCTCCGACTACCGGGTCCACGAGGACGACGTGCTCACGGTGACGGCGTCGAGCGAAGCGGTCCATCGTGCCGAGGTCGAGCTGCGCCTCGGAGTCCTTCCGCCCGATGCCGCGGCGCGCAGCGCCGCCGAGCTGATCTCGCGCGAGCTCGGTGTCGCCGAGGTCGTTCCGACGCCGCGCTCCCGATATCTGGGGGAGGCGATTCCCGCCGATCACATCGGGGACCGCTTCGGGGTGGTCCTGCTCGGAGCGCGTCGTGGCGGCGAGCCGCTCGGAGAGGACGCGGTCGTGCAGTTCGGAGACTCCTTCCTCGTGAAGGGAACCTGGGAGGCGATCGGCCGCCTCGAGGACGAGCGGGAGGACCTGCTGGTCGTGGGGCGGCCCGAGGAACTGGCGAGCCAGGTCACCTCCTTGTCGGGACGCTCGGCCGCGGCCATCGCCATCCTGGCTGCGATGGTCGTGGGCATGGTCTCGGGCGTGGTACCGGTGTCCATCGCGGCGATGCTGGCGGCGACGGCGATGATCGTGACGGGCTGCCTCGATACGCGCCAGGCCTACTCGGCGGTCTCCTGGTCGACCGTCATGCTGATCGCCGGAATGCTCCCCATGGCGACGGCCCTCGAGGCATCCGGCGGTGCCGAACGCGTGGCGGACATCCTGGTGGCGACCTTGGGTGGCCTGGGGCCGGTCGCAGTGCTCGCAGGTGTGTTCTTCGTCACGACCACGCTCAGCCAGGTCATGAGCAACACGGCCACCGCGGTGCTGATGTCTCCGATCGTGCTGACCGCCGCGGAGGGACTCGGCGTCTCTCCGCATCCGCTCATGATGACCATCGCCGTGGCGGCCTCGACGGCCTTCCTGACGCCGATCGGCACGACGACGAACCTGATGGTCCTGGGCCCGGGCGAGTACCGCTTCGGCGACTACGCGAAGGTGGGCGCTCCGCTGGTCGCGATCTTCCTCGCCCTGTGCACCCTCCTGATTCCGCGCATCTGGTCCTTCTAGCGACCGCGGAGCCGGAATCGGACCGCCGTCCGATCGACGCTCGCGGGGAGTCGTGGTAGGGTCCCCGCATCCGGCAGGCGGATGACAATCTGCCGACCCCCCGAAGCATGATCAGGCCCGCTCGGGACACGAGGGGCACCAGGGGAGCGGACGTCGGGTTCGCGAATTCGTAGCTCTTTCCCCTCGAATTCGTCGATGCGATCGGGAATCCAGCCCGACCTGCCAATCCCCACTAAAGACTGACGGATTCTGCCCGTTAAGGGATGTGCAAGTTCTTCGTCAGGGGACGGGTGCAGAGATGGAAAAGAGCCGTACCAGACACGGGCTCGGGGGTCGGGCGCTGGGCCCGGGCCGGCAGCCTGTTCGGGCCTTCACCACGACCGTCGTCGCGAGCCTGGCCGCCGCACTGATCGTCTCGGCCGCGCCGGCGTTCGCCGCAAAGGTCGTCGACGTTCGCGTCGGACAGCACGCCGGGTACTCGCGGGTGGTGTTCGAGCTGGACGCTCCGGTCGGCTACAAGGTCGAGCGGAACGCGCCGGCCGCGGGCGTCAACGAGCTGGTGGTCTCGCTCGACGCCGCCGCCAAGGCGCAGACGCTGCGTCGCAAGCTCGACTTCATCGAGTCCGTCGAGATCGAGCCGGTGGCCAGCCGCCGCTCCACGGTCCGCGTCCGCCTGAAGGGCGACGACCTGAAGCTCAAGGAGATGATCCTCGCGAATCCGCCGCGCATCGTCCTCGACGTGCTGAACGAGGCGGCGGTCGCGAAGGCCCGGGCGGCCGAGAAGGAGCGGGCCCGCAAGGCGCTCGCCGCCAAGAAGAAGAAGGAAGAAGAGGCGAAGAAGGCCGAGGCGAAGGCCGCTGCCGCAGCCCGCGCCGCGTCCGCCGGGACCCAGGCCAAGGCCCAGGCCAGGACCCAGACGAAGGCGGCGAATCGTGCCGTGCAGCCGCCCGCGTCTTCCCCGAAGCAGAAGACCTCTGCCGGTGCCTCGCAGCAG
>JANQSB010000642.1 GCA_028284295.1 Myxococcota bacterium
ATCTGACCCTCGAACCACCCGGCAGGACACCTTCCGCGCGCCCCGCTCCCAAGAGCCGCCAGCCGGCGTCCCGGCCGCCGCCTCCCCGCAAGCCGCGACCCGACGTCCCGATGGCGACGAGACCGCCCTCCCCGCCGGAAGCCGAGTCCAAGGCCCAGCCGGAGGCTCCGCCGGGCGCGGAGGACGGCGCCGACGCTGCGCGGACCGCGGAAGAGCTGCTGGAGGAGGCACCGGCGGAAGAGGGACCCGAGATCACCGTCGCGCTGCCCCCGCCCCCCGAGCCGAGCTGGATCGTCGCCGAGGTGCTCGACGTCGAGGAGGACTCGGGAGCGCCGGTGGCCGTGATGATCGAGGCGGGCGAGCCGAGCGGGGTACGCGAAGGCATGCAGGGAGAGCTCTTCGAAGGCGATGCGGTCATCGGCGAGATCGTCGTGACCGACGTCTACCCCACCGGCAGTCGTGCCCGGATCGTCGGCGCCCTCTCGGCACCCGTCGGCTTCGATACGTTGTCGCGCGTACTTGTCCCCCCGGACGAGGAATGAGTGGCCCGACGTAGGCTCATCCGCAGACAGAAGAACCAGCCGACCCGGCCGCCCGCCCGACTCGTGCGCTTCGAGGAGAAGCGGCGCATCGCGACCCGCAACCTCGGTGCCAGCGAGCTGCGGATCGGCCGCGACCCCACCTGCGACTGGATCGTGGACTACGCCAACGTCTCCCGGCACCACGCCGTGGTGCGGCCCCAGGGCGACCGCAACGTCGTCCAGGACCTGGGCAGCACCAACGGCGTGCTGGTGAACCACGAGCCGCTCGGGGGCAAGCCCCACGTGCTCTCCCCCGGCGACGTGATCCAGCTGACCGAGTCCGTGGTGCTGCTCTACGAGGAGGGCCCCTTCGCGAGCAGCACTCCGTGGATCGTGACCGCCGTCGCCATGATCCTGCTGCTGATCGCCTCCATCGGCCTGTACCTCACCTCGAAGGCTCAGGCGGCGTCCCAGGCTTCGGGAGGCGGCGGACCCGAAAGCGCGGTCGTCGGCACACACTCGGAGATGGACCGATCCGGACTCCCCCAGGCACCCGGCCTCGAGGGCGCTCGTGCGCCTTCCGGGGCCCACCGGCCCGCTCCCGACGTCGCGGCGCCGCCCCGCGACTGGCGGGACATGGCCCGCATGCAATCCTCGGGGGACCCACGACGCGAGACGCGGCGCGAGGGAGATCCGCTTTGAGCTTCAGGGACTGGATCGATCGCATCACCGGACGCGGCCGCCAGCGCTACCCGGGGCCCACCCGCTCGCGATCGGAGCCGACCATCCAGCTCCCGAAGGACCCGCCCCGGCAACCCGGCGGCGACCGAGATCCAGCGGGCGCCCCCGTCTCCAAGGCCGTCACCTCGCCCGAGAACCCGGTCCCCGACCCGGTGCGCCCCTACTCGCAGCCGACGCCGGCGATCGGTCGCGAGGGCGCGCCCGAGAACCCCGCTGGCCCCGACGCCCCCACCCAGTACCACCAGACCGCCTCCTTCAAGAACGACGAGGTGGTCGGTGTGGTGGTGGCCATCGACGGAGAGCTCAAGGGCGAGGTCTTCCCCCTCTTCGACGGCGAGAACAAGCTGGGCCGTGGCGAGTCGAGCGACGTGCGGCTGGCCAGCAAGTGGATCTCGCGCGAGCACGCGATGCTCGTCCACCAGGAGGGCGTCTTCGCGCTCGTCCCGCTCACCGAGAAGAACCGCACCTACGTGAACGACCGCGAGGTCGACGGCGCAGAGATCTCCGACGGCGACACCATCCGGCTGGGACGGACGACCTTCCGGTTCCGGGCCATCGAGGGCCTGTGAGGGCCGCGCTCGTCGGGCTCGCCGCCCTGTCGTTGGCGGCCGCCGCGAGCGCGCTGACGGCGGAAGCGCGGGCGGCGTCACGCGTCGAGCGACTGCACCTCGACGAGGTGGTCCCGTCCCCCACCGGCGAGGAGACGATGGAGCTCTACCTGCGGGCCGAGACCCGCTACGGAGAGCCCGTCGAAGGACTCAGCCCGCGCGACGTCTCCATCCGGGACAACGGCGAGCTGGTGTCGCCGGAAGGACTGGAGCTCGCGCGCCTGCACGATGCGGATCGGGGAGCGACGATCGCCATCGCCCTGGACGTCAGTCGGACCATGAAGGGCGAGCCCTTCGACCGGGCCAGGGATGCCGTGCTGACCTACATCGACCGCATGGGGCCCCACGACCGGGTCGCGGTCCTGGCCTTCTCGGACCGCGTCGACGTGGTGGTCTCCTTCAAGTCGGGCAAGAGCGAGGCGCGCGAGCGGGTCCGCGAGCTGGAGGTCGATCTCAAGTCCCTGACCACGGTGCTCTTCGACGGCGCCTTCAAGGCCGTCGACATGATCCGGCGCGGACGCGAGCTCCCGCACCGGAGCTTCGTCGTGGTGTTCTCGGACGGAAAGGACGACGGCAGCCGCGCCACCCTCGACGAGGTGGTCGACCTGGCCGAGGGCGCCGGAGACGAGTCTCGGATCCCGGTCTTCACGATCGGCTTCGATCGTTTCGGCGGCGGCAGCCTCAAGTCGCTCCTGAAGCTGTCGCGGGGCAGCTCCGCAGAGGCCTTCTTCGCGCAATCGCCGGAGCTGGTGGAATCGTACTTCGACGAGATCTGGCGGCAGATGCTGCACAGCTACGTGGTCCGGTACCCGGCGCGCTTCGATGGGGGCCACCACAGCATCGAGCTCGCGATCGGAGACCAGTCGGACACGCAGAGCGCCGTCTACCCGGACCGGAGCCACGGCGCCATGCTGTGGGTCGTCGCCGGCGCGCTATTGGCGGCGCTCGTGGCCGGCGGCGTCCTGTGGGCGCGTCGCCCGGCCCACGCCGGCCGGCTCATCTTCCTCGAGGGCCCGCGAAAGGGCGAGGGGATCCCGCTGGTGAAGCCCCAGCTGAGCATCGGCGCGCTCCCCGACAACGACATCGTCGTGCCTTCGGCCGCCGTCTCGAGGTACCACGCCCAGCTGCAGTGCCGCGGCCGCCACGTCGAGATCAAGGACGTCGGCTCGAGCAACGGCACCTTCGTGAACGGCACTCAGGTCCGCAGCTGCCCCCTGGAGCCCGGCGACCGCATCCGGATCGGCGACATCGATCTCGTGTACGAGCGATGAGCAGCGGCCGGGACCTCCCGCGCCACGGGAGCGGATCGTCGGGTCCGGCACTGACCGCCGCACTCACGGACGTGGGGCGCGAGCGGCTGGCCAACGAGGACTTCCTCGCCGAGTTCGAACGACCCTCCGGTCATCGCCTGCTGGTGGTGGCCGACGGCATGGGAGGCCACCGCGGGGGCGCCACCGCCAGCCGCCTCTGCGTCGAGACCCTGGGCGAGGTGTTCCGCCAGTCGAGCGAGGAGCCCGAGACCCTCCTGCGCGAAGCCCTGGAGGCCGCCAACGCCCGCGTCCAGGGGACGGCACGGAAGGACCCCGAGCTCACCGGCATGGGGACCACGGCCGTCCTGCTGCTGCTGACGCCCGACCACGGCCTC
>JANQSB010000644.1 GCA_028284295.1 Myxococcota bacterium
GACCTTCGATTCCCGAGCGGGGGTGGATCAGGATCCGACTTCCGACTTGCTGACCGAATGTCGCGCCGCTTCACTCCGGGCCATGGACTCAGAAGGAAACGGCCGACCGGATCCGCGGACCCCGGAATCGCAAGGCTCGCGAGACGGCCGACCTCGCGTCGGCATCGTGATGGGCTCGCGATCGGACTGGTCCACGCTTCGCGTCGCTTCCGAGATGCTGGCCGAGCTCGGGATTCCGCACGAGACCCGGGTCGTCTCCGCCCACCGCACGCCGGCGAAGCTCGTCGCGTACGCCGAGTCCGCCGCAGATCGCGGGCTCGAGGTGCTGATCGCCGGCGCCGGCGGCGCTGCCCACCTGCCGGGGATGCTGGCCTCGATGACCTGGATTCCGGTGCTCGGTGTGCCGGTGAGGAGTCGCGCCCTCTCGGGGATGGACTCGCTCCTTTCCATCGTGCAGATGCCGCGCGGCATTCCGGTCGGCACGCTCGCGATCGGCGAGGCCGGTGCCGCCAACGCCGCACTCCTCGCCGCATCGATGCTCGCAGTGCGCGAGCCGGCGGTGCGCGAGGCCCTGCTGCGCTTCCGGGAGCGACAGACGCAGGCCGTGCTCGACGATCCCGACCCGTCCGTCGAGCCCGAGGTACCCAACCTGGCAGGATTGAAAGGGGGCCGATGAAGGTCGCGATCCTGGGGGGTGGTCAGCTGGCCCGTATGATGGCGATGTCGGGACACCGCCTGGGTGTCGAGACCTGGGTGGTCGACCCGAAGCCCGACGCGCCGGCCGCGGCCGTCGCGCACCATGTGCTGGGCGCGCTCGACGACCCCGAGAGCTGGCGTGCGATCGCAGACTGCGAGGTCGCGACCGCGGAGCTCGACCACGCTCCGCCGGAGGCCCTGACCTGGCTCGCCCGGCGGATGCCGGTGCGGCCCGGAGCCGACGCGTTCGCGGTAGCCGGAGACCGCCTGCGGGAGAAGCTCCTCTTCCGGGAGCTCGGGATCGCCACCACGGCTTTCGCACCGGTCGGCTCCCGGGGCGAGCTCGAGCATGCGATCTCCCAGGTCGGCGTACCGGCGGTGCTGAAGACACGACACGAGGGCTACGACGGCCGTGGCCAGCGGATGATCCGCGCGCCCGAGGAGGCGTCGCAGGCCTGGCAGGAGCTCGGCGGGGAGCCCTCACTGCTCGAAGGCCTGGTGCCCTTCGATCGGGAGGTCTCGATCCTCGCCGTGCGCGGACCGGATGGCGAGGTGCGCTTCTGGAGCCCGGTCGCGAACCATCACGAGGGGGGCATCCTGCGGCACTCGCGACCCCTCGCGCCGGGCGCCGAGCCCGATCTGGAGCAGGCCGGACAGCAGGCCGTCGCGAAGGTCCTCGAGGCATTGGACTACGTCGGCGTGCTGGCCGTCGAGTTCTTCGAGGTCGGCGGCGAGCTCATGGCCAACGAGTTCGCCTGCCGCGTCCACAACTCCGGGCACTGGACGGAGGAGGGAGCCGAGACCAGCCAGTTCGAGAATCACGTGCGCGCGATCCTGGGACTTCCGTTGGGCAGCACGGGCTGGCTGGGTCCGACCGCCATGGTCAACCTGATCGGCTCGCTTCCGCCCCGGGAGGCACTGCTGTCCCTGCCCAACGCGAGGGTCCACCTCTACGGCAAGACGCCCGCACCCGGCCGGAAGCTCGGGCACGTCACCCTGCGCGCGTCCGACGACGAGGGGCTCGATGCCGCTCTCGCTCGGCTGAGCCGGGGGTAGGGGAAGCCGCCGGCCTGGCTCGGGAAGGAACAGCGGAGGGCGGTCTCGCCGACGCGAGAGCCCGTGTAGGCTCTGCCGCCATGTCCGCGATCGACGACCTCCTCGCCGAGGCGCGCGCCCGGCTCGACCGTGTGCCCGCCGCGCGATTGGAAGAGGAGATGCGGGCCGGAGCGCTGGTCGTCGACATCCGGCCCGTGGAGCAACGACGTCGTGATGGCGAGCTCGAAGGCGCCACCGTCGTCGACCGCAACGTGCTCGAGTGGCGACTGGCGCCGGACAGCGATGCCCGGGAGCTCGACGTCGATCCGCACACCCGCGTGATCCTCGTCTGCAACCAGGGCTACCAGTCGAGTCTCGCAGCGGCGACCCTGCAGCGACTCGGGCTGCCCCGCGCCACCGATCTCATCGGGGGCTACCAGGCCTGGATCGGCGGCCCCTTCGATCCGAATGGCTGAGGAGGCCGGCGAACGGGGTGCCAGGCGCCGATCCACGGCACACGAGTCGACGGGGAGCGCGCTCGGGGCGGTCCCCGTGCTTCGCTGGTACGAGCAGGACGCGCTAGACCGGTTTGCGCTTCCCCTCGGCGGAATCGGCACCGGGACGATCTCGCTGGGAGGCCGGGGGAACCTCCGCGACTTCGAGCTGCTGAACCGCCCGGCGAAGGGCCACAACCCCAGCGACTGTCTTCTCGCGCTGCGGATTCGAGATGCGACGGGGCGGGTCGTGGTCCGCGCGCTCGAGGGGCCGATCCCGGCGGCCGAGATCGAGGGCGCCTTCGGCTCCGGGGTCCCGGCTGCCGGGCTGCCCCGCTTCGACCGGGCGCGTTGCGGCTGCGCCTATCCCTTCGCGCGCGTGGAGCTCGAAGACGATGCCATCCCCCTGCGGGTCGCGCTCGAGGCATGGAACCCCCTGGTTCCGGGCGACCCGGATGCGAGCGCCTGGCCCGTTGCGGCGCTTCGAGTCCAGCTCGAGAACCCGCAGGACGTCGCCGTGCAGGTCTCGCTGCTCGCTACGCATCGTTTCTGGCTTCCCGGCGACGGTACGCCCGTGATCGAAGAGCGACGCCAGGGCGCGCTTCGCGCCGTTCTGCTTTCCCGCCAGGAAGGCGATCCGGCCCACCCCGACCGCGGGACGATCTGCCTCGCGACGCGGGACGAGCCAGGCAGCGCGGAAGTGCAGGTCCGTACCGGCTGGCTTCCCGGTCGCT
>JANQSB010000647.1 GCA_028284295.1 Myxococcota bacterium
CGCGACCGGCTCCCACGTCTGCTTCCGGGTCACCAAGAACGGCCGCTACGTGAATCCCCTGGCGATCCGCAGCCCCGCCGCCAAGCCCGTAGCCCCCAGTCACAGCAGCGACTTCGGGCGGGCGCGCGACCAGCTGCTGGCTGCCCTGGACGTCCACGCGATCGCGGCGTCCGACGAGGCCCTCTAGGGTCCGCTCAGCGGGCCAGGAGCGCTGGCCGCCCCCGATCGCCGACCTCCGCCGCGAACCCGGGGCCGAGGTGCCGGCATCCAAGGGGGGTCCGGAGACGCGCCGGGCGGGCCCGCGCGTTCGCGGAGCCGCTTCCTCGGGAGGTGGGTGCAGTGGCCGAAGACCTGGGAGACCGACTCGAGGCGCTCGGGCGCGAGCTCGGTGGACGCGAGGCCGCTCATGCCGAGGGTCTGGCCGCCGCCCGGGCACGCGCCGGCGAGCTGCGGGAGCAGCTCGAGTCCGCATTCGAGCGGTTCCGCTCGGCTGCTGCCGACGCCGGATCCGCCCATCTGGAGCCCCAGGTGTCGGCGGTTCGGATCGACGACAAGCACCTCCGATCCTGGCAGCTGGAGCTCTCCCGCGGACGGCACCGCGCCATCGTGACGGTCAAGAGCCGGGGCGAGGTGACCCTGGTCGGACCGTTCAAGACCGGCAAGAACGAGGGCCCCTGCCGGAGCTTCCCGCTGGCTTCGAGCGACGAGTTCGAGGCGGCGTTGTCGAGCTTCGTGGTCTCCTTCCTCGAGGACGCGGCCACGCCGTGAGCCCTCCGCTGACGCTCGCACGGATCGGCGCCGTGCGGGTCGGGACCCTGAACCTTCCCAAGATCGAGGCCGTGCGCGCGGCCTTCGAGCCCTACGCGCCGGACGCCCGGATCGAAGGAGTCGCGGTGGAGAGCGGGGTCGCAGAGCAGCCGGTGGGACTGCCCGAGATCGTGGCCGGTGCACGAAACCGTGCGCGCGGCGCACTGGCTTCGGGTGGATGCGAGCTCGGGGTCGGGATCGAGGACGGTCTGGTAGAGCTCGAGGTCGGCGATTCCCGACCGCTGGTTCTCAACGTCGGCTGCGCGTGCGTGGGCTCGGCCGAGGACGAATCCCTGGGCTTCTCGTCGGGGTTCGCCTATCCACCGGACTGTGTGGGTCCGGCGCTCGACGAGCGGGAGCCCATCGGCGATCTCTTCGATCGGGTCTTCCGCCGCTACCGGGAGGAGCAGGGGGCTCCCGACGATGCCGAAGAAGGCGCTTCGGGGCGCGGCGTCGGCAATATCGGCAAGCTCAGCCTGGGCGTGCTGCCCCGGAGCGACTACGCGCGCCACGCCGTACTATGTGCCCTGGTGCGCTTCCTGCACCCGACCCTCTACGGCCGGGAGTCGCGCGAATGAGCTCCGAACAACCGGTCACCACCTTCGACGAGCTGGTCGACTACTTCCGGCGAGCAGAGACCCCCGTGTCGGAGTTCCGAATCGGAACCGAGCACGAGAAGATCGGCATCTACGCGGACGGTCACGCCCGGGTTCCCTACGAGGGCGACACGGGGATCGGGGCGCTGCTCGAACGGATCGCGGCCCGGGACGACTGGCGGCGGGTCTTCGAGGGCGAGGGCAAGGGTGAAGGAAAGGGAGAGGGAGCGCGGCTGATCGCGCTCGAGAAGGAAGGTGCCTCCATCACCCTCGAGCCGGGCGGGCAGATCGAGCTCTCCGGGGCGCCGCTCGCGACGATCCGCGAGACCTGCCGCGAGTTCACGCGCCACGTCGACCTCATCAAGGAGTGCTCGGCGGACATGGGGATCGTGTGGCTCGCACTGGGTGCCGATCCCGTCCACGAGGTCGCCGAGATCCCGCGCATGCCGAAGGCTCGCTACGAGATCATGCGCGGCTACCTGCCGGGACGGGGCGAGCTGGCGCTCGACATGATGCACGCCACCGCGACCGTCCAGGCGAACTTCGACTACGCGAGCGAAGCCGACATGGCGCGGAAGCTGCGCATGGCCATGGGCTGCTCGCCCCTGGCTTCGGCGCTCTTCGCGAACTCGCCCATCCGGGCCGGCAAGGAGAGCGGCTTCGTGTCGCAGCGGGTCGAGGTGTGGCGCCACATGGATCCGGACCGCTGCGGTCTGCTGCCCTTCGTGTTCGATGACGGCTTCGGCTACGAGGACTACGCGCGCTGGGCCGTCGACGTCCCGATGTT
>JANQSB010000654.1 GCA_028284295.1 Myxococcota bacterium
GAGAAGAGCGCGGGCGACGGCTCGGGCGCCGCGCGCCCGCACGCGTCGCAGCGGAAGCCTTCCCGGAAGGTCCGCCGCTCGCCGCCGTCGGCCTCGACGGCCACCGCCTCGCCGGCGCCACGACCGAACGCCTCGCGCGTCGCCTCGGCAAGCCGCGTCCGGTCGCTCTCGTCCGGGTGCTCGCCGAGCCGGAGGCGATCGACGAGCACGAGCCAGGGCGACGCCAGCAGCCGCCCCTCGGCGATCTCGTCGAGGTCGACTGGCGCACCCTTCGCGTCGAGCAGACGGCGATAGCCCTCGCGCGCCAGCCGGGCTCGGAGCTCCGTCTCGGACTCGCCCGGCATCGCTGCCAGGGGCGCGGCCAGGGAGATGCGTCGACCGCCGAAGGCATCCTGCAGCGACTCCACGACCTGCGCGGCGTCGGTCCGCGTCACCCACGAAGCGCAGTCGCCGCAGTGCGTGCGCCCGATCCGCGCGAAGAGCAGGCGCAGGTGGTCCAGGATCTCGGTCGCGGTCCCCACCGTGGAACGCGCACCCGTCACGCGATTGCGCTGCTCGATGGCGACGGCCGGCGGCAGGTTCGAGATGCGGTCGACCTCCGGCCGGGGCAGCCGCTCGAGGAACTGGCGTGCATAGGTGGAGAGGGAACCCACGTAGCGACGCTGCCCCTCGGCATACAGGGTCTCGAAGGCGAGGGTCGACTTGCCGGAGCCGGACACGCCGGTGACCACGGTCAGACGCCGCAACGGGATGCGACAGCTGACCCCCTTCAGGTTGTGGGAGCGGGCGTTCTCGATGCGGATCTCGCGCGGGAGGGAAGCCGGGCTCATGGCGTTGCGAGGCTACCCGTCCCGGCCGGCCGGCGTCGATGCCGCTCAGTCGTCGCTGCGATTCGCCTGACGCGCGGCCGACTCCGCGTAGCGCAGCTTCCCCAGTCGCTCGGCCGCCTCACCGAGGCGCGCCCACACCTCCGGCGCGGCCTCTTCCTGCCGGATGCGCGAGACCTCGCCCAGCAGGAAGCCGTCGCCCTCCTCCACGGCCAGGTCCGCCAGCTCCTGCAGGCGCTCGCCGGCGCCGGCCTTGTGGAAGAAGATCGCCGACTCGGCGCGCCGGTCCTCGGCCAGGTAGGCCTCGGCGATTCCGAGCGCCTGGTCGGGGCTCAGCTCCTTCTCGATCAGGTGCCGTCGCTCCAGGGGATTGGGAATCCGGGTCCTGGCCATGAGCTTCCTCCGCCCGACGCGCGGGCCGTGTCAGTAGCGCGGAACCCGCGGGTCGACGGTGACCGACCACGCCTCGATTCCGCCGGTGAGCTCTTCGACGCGCTCGAAGCCGTTCTCGAGCAACAGCTTCGCGGCGCGTCGGCTGCGGGGCCCGTGATGGCAGTGCACCACCACCGGCCGGTCCCGGAACGCCCCGATCTCGTCCAGGCGCCCTGCGAGCTCATCGACGGGAATCAGGGTCGCGCCCTCGATGTGGGCCTTCTGGAACTCGTCCGGGCCGCGTACGTCGAGGAGCAGCAGCTCGTCGCCACGCTGGCGACGCCGATGCACCTCGAAGGCCGAGACGGGAGGGGCCTCCTGCACCTCGCCCTCCCGGGCCGGCAGCCCGCAGAAGCCCTCGTAGTCGATCAGCTCGGTGATGCTCGGCGCGTCGCCGCACACCGGGCAGCCCGGGTCCTTGCGCAGGCTGAACTCGGAGAACTCCAGGTGGAGGGCGTCGTACAGCACCAGACGACCGACCAGGGGCACGCCGATGCCGGTCAGGAGCTTCACGGTCTCGGTGGCCTGGAGCATCGCGATGATGCCGGGCAGCACGCCCAGCACCCCGCCCTCCTCGCAGGAAGGGGCCGCGCCGGGAGGAGGAGGCGCCGGATAGAGGCAGCGGTAGCAGGGTCCCCGTCGCGCATCGAAGACGGTCGCCTGGCCCTCGAAGCGGAAGATCGAGCCGTACACGTTGGGCTTTCCGAGCAGGACGCAGGCGTCGTTGGAGAGGTAGCGGGTGGGGAAGTTGTCGGTCCCGTCGACGATGACGTCCCAGGGCTCGAAGAGCTCGAGCGCGTTGCTCGAGTCGAGACGCAGCCGATGCGTCACGACCTCGACGTCGGGGTTCAGCGCGCGGATGCGCTCGCTCGCGACCTCGGCCTTGGAGCGCCCGACGTCGTCGGTGCGGTAGAGCACCTGGCGCTGCAGGTTCGACGCGTCGACCACGTCGTCGTCGACGAGGCCCAGTCGCCCCACGCCGGCGGCCGCGAGGTAGAGGGAGAGCGGACAGCCCAGTCCGCCCGCGCCGATCAGCAGGACCCTCGAGTCGAGCAGGCGCCGCTGGCCCTCGAGCCCGAACTCGGGCAGGCTGAGATGCCGCCGGTAGCGATCGAACTGCTCCGGCCGGAGGGGCGGATCTGCGGCGCGTGAATTACTCGACGTCTTCGCCCTCGTCTTCCTTCTTGTCGAACACCACGACCTTGTAGGCCTTGCGAGGCTTGTCGACGAACTTCCAGGAGACGGTCACCCAGTCCTTCTGCTTCAGCTTCTTCCACTCGGTCTTCTTGCCTTCGACGACGGTCTCGCCCTTGGCATAGACGAACTTCACTTTGTCGCCCATGCGGTTGTCGACGATCATCTGCTTCTTGTTGACCTTGTCGATCCGCCCCGTGAACTCGCGCATCTGCGCGGATGCGATCGAGGGCAGCAGCAGGCTCGCCGCCAGGAAGGCCGCGGCCAGGACGAGTCCGCTTCGGATGGACGAGTCACGCATGGTGGAAAGTCTCCCCTGTCGGTGCTTGTTCGGTGCTTGTTCGTTGCCCGGCCTGCGCTCCTGCGGGGATCGAGTGGCGATCCCTCCAGTCCGTGCAGGGTCGGGTGTGGGATGATGTCTCTACTGCCCGGGTTCCCTTTCTCCCGGGTCCCTGCGGGCGCTGCGTCAAACGGTGCCGGAGGCGGGACTCGAACCCGCACGGCCGTGAGACCGGGGGATTTTGAATCCCCTGCGTATACCAGTTTCGCCACTCCGGCGCGCGGCGGCCGAGCATACCAGACACCCGCGGGTGCGGAGCTGCGGTCGGCCTGCCGACGCCGACCCCCTTCTGGACCTGGACGAGCATCGGGGCTGCGAGCGAGATGGGCGTGATCGGAGTGGGATCGAGGCGGAGGATCTGCGTGGTGGAGCTGGCGGGAATCGAACCCGCGACCTCTTGAATGCCATTCAAGCACTCTCCCAACTGAGCTACAGCCCCACGCGGCCGCGGAGGCTACCCCCGGCACCCGCGCGTGTCAAAGCACGCGCACCCCCTCCCGAGCCTTCCGACGGGTCCTTCGCGACTGTCCGGCGAGTAGAACGTGTTCTACGTTCGGTCGCCCGCGATCGGCCCCCCGTACCCCTTCCCGGTGCGCCCGGGCTGTCGATCCCGGCCGGGAGGCGCACATGGCGGACGAGCTGCTCTCCGCTCCGCACGTTCTCGAATACGACTACCGGCGGTCGCTCGGCGACACGCTGAGTCGATTCTTCACGGGTCTCCGCGACCGGGAGATTCTCGGCGTCAAGACGAAGGCGGGCCGCGTCCTGGTTCCCCCCGCCGAGTACGACCCCGAGACCGGAGAGGCCACGACCGAGGACTGGAGCGCGGTCGGTCCGGAAGGCGTCGTGAAGAGCTGGGCGTGGGTCGCCGAACCGTTGGGCCGCCACCCCCTCGACCGGCCCTTCGCCTTCGCCCTGATCCAGCTGGACGGCGCCGACACGGCACTCACCCATGTGGTCGACACGGGCGACGAGTCGGCCATGCAGACCGGAATGCGCGTCACCGCGAAGTGGGCCGACGAGACCGTCGGGGCCATCCGCGACATCGTCGCCTTCGTCCCCACCCCCGGAGGAGGATCCGCATGAGCGACTCCGATCGGATCGAGAGCATCGTCACCCCCACGCGCACCGAGTACGACTACACGCCGGGCCCGTCGGCGCAGCGCTCCCTGCGCGCGCTGGCCGAGGGCCGGCTGATCGGGGAGACCTGTCCCAGCTGCAACCAGGTCTACTACCCGCCGAGCGGCACCTGTGCACGCTGCGGCGTCGCCACCGAGGGCGAGGTCGAGATCGCCGACAAGGGCACCGTCACCACCTACGCGATCGTGCGCGTGCCCTCCGACAACATCGACCTGGAGCTGCCCTACTGCACCGCGCACATCCTCCTGGACGGAAGCGACATCCCCTTCTTCGGCCTGATCCAGGAGTGCGTCTGGGACGAGGTCCGGATCGGGATGCGCGTCGAGGCGGTATGGCTTCCCGAGTCCGAGTGGGGCCCGGGCGCGGAGAACATCAAGTACTTCCGCCCGACGGGTGAGCCCGACGTCCCCTTCGAGCAGTTCAAGGAGCACATCTGATGCGGGACGTGGCCATCGCCTCCTTCGCGCAGACGAAGTACGTGCGCAACCAGATCCACGAGACCGAAGTGGACATGCTGATCCCCATCACCCGCGAGGCGATCGAACGATCGGGGATCCCGAAGCCGGAGATCGGCTTCACCTGCCACGGCAGCTCCGACTACATGGCCGGCCAGTCCTTCGCGTTCGTGGGCGCCGTCGACGCACTGGGCGCCTTCCCGCCCATCGCCGAGAGCCACGTCGAGATGGATGGCGCCTGGGCCCTGTACGAGGCGTGGGTGAAGATCCAGTGCGGTGAGGTCGACTCGGCGCTGGTCTTCGGCTTCGGTCGCGCGTCGATGGGAAAGCTGCGGGAGACGATGAACCTGCAGCTCGACCCCTACACGATGGGTCCGCTCGGCCTCGACGCCATCAGCATGGCCGCCCTGCAGGCGCGCGCACTTCTCGACGCCGGCAAGATCAGCGAAGAGCAGATGGCCGAGATCGCGGTCCGCAACCGGCGGGTCGCCAAGGACAACCCCGTCGCCCAGGTCACGGGCGACTTCGAGGTCGCGAAGCTGCTGGCCGAGCCGTACATCGTGTCGCCGCTTCGCAAGCACGACTGTCCACCGATCTCGGACGGCGTCAGCGCGGTCGTCCTGGCCGCCGGAGACGCCATCGGACGCGGAGACAGCAAGCCCGTCTTCATCCGGGGAATCGACCACCGCATCGACTCGCACCAGCTCGGGAGCCGGGACCTGACCGTGTCCCCGTCGACGAAGCTCGCGGGCGAGAAGGCCGGCGTGCACGCCGGACCGGTCGAGTTCGCCGAGCTGCACGCGCCCTTCTCCCATCAGGAGCCGATCCTGTGCGAGGCACTGGGGCTCGAAGAAGGCGTCCTCATCAACCCGTCGGGAGGCGCGCTCGCCGCGAACCCGATGATGACGGCAGGTCTGACCCGGATCGGAGAGGCGGCGTCCCACATCGCCGCCGGACGGGCGGGACGGGGCATCGCGCACGCCACCTCCGGCCCCTGCCTGCAGCAGAACCTCGTGTGCGTGCTGGAGGGAGAGTGATGGCCGAGCGCTGTGCCGTGATCGGAGTCGGACAGACCCACCACACCGCCAAGCGGATCGACGTCTCCCAGGCCGGCCTGCTGCGCGAGGCAGCCACCCGCGCCCTCGAAGACGCGGGCTGCAGCTGGGCGGACATCGACGCGGTGGTGATCGGCAAGGCTCCCGACATGTTCGAGGGCGTCATGATGCCGGAGCTCTTCCTCGCGGAGGCCCTCGGCTGCGTGGGAAAGCCGATGTTCCGGGTCCACACCGCCGGCAGCGTCGGCGGAACGACCGCCATCGTCGCGTCCCAGCTGGTGAAGGGTGGCATCCACGGGCGCGTCCTGACCGTCGCCTACGAGAAGCAGTCGGAATCGAACGCCATGTGGGCGCTCTCGATCAAGATCCCCTTCCGTCAGGCGATCGTCGCCGGCGCCGGGGGATACTTCGCGCCCCTCGTCCGCGGCTACATGAACCGCTCCAAGGCTCCCGAGGACGTGGGCATCCGGGTGGCCCTCAAGGACCGCCTGAACGCCCTCAAGAACCCCTACGCCCACCTCAAGTTCCCCGACATCGACTTCGAGCAGGTCGCGTCCTCGCCGATGCTGTGGGACCCCATCCGCTACCTCGAGACCTGCCCGTCGTCCGACGGCGCCTGCGCGATGGTGATCGCCGACGAGTCGATCGCCGAGCGAGCCGACAAGCAACCGGCCTGGGTCCAGGCAACGGCCATGCGCTCCGAACCCACGCAGTTCGCGGGTCGCGACAGCGTGAACCCCCAGGCCAGTCGGGATGCGGCTGCCGAGCTGTGGCAGAAGGCGGGGATCCAGAGCCCCCGCGACGAGATCGACTGCGGCGAGATCTACGTGCCCTTCAGCTGGTTCGAGCCCATGTGGATGGAGAGCCTGGGCTTCGCGCCCGAGGGCGAGGGCTGGCGCATGACCTACGACGGCGCAACGGCACTCGACGGCGACCTGCCGGTCAACATGTCGGGAGGCGTGCTGTCGTCGAACCCGATCGGCGCATCGGGCATGCTGCGCTTCGCGGAGGCGGCCAACCAGGTGCGCGGACAGGCGGGTGAGCACCAGGTGCGCGGCGCGAAGCGCGCGCTCGGTCACGCCTACGGCGGTGGCTCGCAGTTCTTCTCGATGTGGGTCGTGGGCAACGAGCCGCTCTAGGGAAGGTCTGCAGACGCAGCGGGGTCGGCCTGGGCGCGCAGGCCGCTCTGCAACACCGCCACCAGCTGCTCGCGGGTCGGATGACGCGGGTCGCCGGGCGAGGCGCCCCGCGCGATCGTCATTCCGTAGACACTCGTCATGACGAGTGCGGCCAGGGGCTCGGCGGCCAGATCCGTCCGCACCTCCCCGCGCCCGGCGAGGTCTCCGAGCAGGCTGGCGAGCGCGTCGAGGATGACCTCCTTGCGCGGAGCCGCGGCGGGGTCACGCGGTGTCCGGAGCTGCATGGCGACGATCTCCCGCACCAGCTCCGGATCCGCGTCCTCGCCGCCGGGCGGCTCCATGGCGTCCAGGAGTCCGGAGAGCACCTGCTCGACGGTGGTGGCGGATCCCCGCAGGGCAAGCAGAGCGGCCGCGATCTCGTCCTCCCGCCGCTCCACCAGCTCCAGCAGCACGTGCTCCTTGCTGGGGAAGTGGAAGTAGAAGGTCCCCCGGACGACCCCGGCAGCCTCGGCGATGGCCGGGATCTGGGCCTCGGAGAAGCCCACACGGCGGAACTCCTCGACCGCCGCCTGGAACAGACGTTCGCGGGTCTCGATCCGCTGCCGCTCGCGCTGGCTGGTGGGGCTGCCGTTCTCGCTCTGGGCACTCATGGCACACATGACAGAGAAGTCATTTACAGAAGTCATTGACTTCTGTCAACGAAACACTATGGTCTTCCTCGTCGACCCGGTTCCGGGCCGGCGACGCGCCCATCGACGAGCCGACCCGACCGATCACGAACCCGAGCCACCCTGCTGCCGACCGGCCGTGCCGGCTCCCAAGGACTGCGCGTGAGACCCCGTTTCCGACTCAAGAGCTTCCGCCTCTCCGCGAAGGCCGCTGCACCGATCGCGGTGTTCGCCGTGTCGCTCGGCGTCTTCGGCGCGATGGTGGCGACGCGACCCTCGGCAGAGTCGACCCGCCCCGGGCCCGTGGCTCCGGTGGTGAACGTCGTCCGGGCCCAGCCCGCGGACACGCGACTGCCGCTGCTCGCCCAGGGAACCGTCGAGCCGCGAACCGAGATCGACCTGGTGACGGAGGTCGCGGGCCGCATCGTCTGGGTGTCGCCCCGACTCGCGTCGGGCCGCTTCTTCGACAAGGACGAGCCCCTGCTGCGGATCGACCCGCGCGACTACGAGGTCGCCCTCGAGGGCGCTTCCGCGGCCCTCGCACGGGCCGAGAGCGACCACGCCCACGCGAAGCGCGACCTGTCGCGCGAGCGCTCGATGCGCGACAGCGGCGCTTCGAGCCGGGCGCGCCTGGACGACGCAGAGCGCGGCTTCGCGTCGGCGGGTGCCGCGCTGCGCGAGGCCCGGGTGCGGGTCCGGCGCGCAGAGCTCGACCTCGAACGCTGTGAGGTCCGCGCCCCCTTCGAAGGACGCGTGCGGGAGAAGCACGTGGATCGCGGGCAGTACGTGACCCCGGGCGCCGCGGTCGCCCGGGTCTTCGCGGTGGACTTCGCGGAGGTCCGCCTCCCGATCAGCGATGCCGACCTCGCCTTCCTGGACCTTCCCCTCGAGGCGGAGCTCCCGGAAGAAGGCGGAGCTGCGGGGGCCGGACCCGCGGTCCGACTGGCCGCCGACTTCGCGGGCGAGCAGCGCCAGTGGCCGGGGCGCATCGTCCGGACCGAAGGCGCGCTGGATCGCCGCACGCGGATGGTGCATCTGGTCGCCCGGGTCGACGACCCCTATGGGCGACACGCCGAGAACGCCGGGCGCGCGCCCCTGCCGATCGGCCTCTTCGTCGAAGCGACCATCGAGGGGCGCCTCTTCCAGCAGGTGATCGAGCTGCCGCGCTCCGCCCTCCGGCGCCACGACACGGTCTGGGTGGTGAACGAGGACGGCAGGCTGCAGCACCGATCCGTCGTCGTCCTGAGGTCGATCGGCGACCGCAGCTTCATCCGCACGGGCCTGGAGTCCGGTGAGCGGGTGATCGTCTCGGCGCTCGACGCGGCACCGGACGGGATGAAGGTCCGCCCCCTCGAGCTGCCCGCGCCCGGGTCCCTGGACGACCCGACCACCGAAGCCTCGTCGTGAACCAGGCGATCGCATGGTTCGCCCGCAACCACGTCGCGGCGAACCTCATGATGCTCGTGATCGTCGGGTCCGGCATCGCCGCGATGCCCCGACTCGTCCAGGAGCTCGTGCCGGACATCGAGCTCGAGTACGTGACGGTCACCACCATCTACCCCGGCGCCTCTCCTTCGGAAGTGGAAGCTTCGATCACGAACCGGGTCGAAGAGCAGCTCGAAGGGCTCGCGGGCGTCAAGCAGATCAGCTCCACCTCGGCCGAGGGCACCAGCGCGGTGACCGTCCAGCTGGAAGCGGGCGAGGACGTGCGCCGCCGCCTGGACGACATCCGGTCGGCCGTCGACGTCGTCGACAGCTTTCCGGAAGAGGCCGAAGAACCGGAGATCAAGCAGGTCGAGATCGACCGACGGGTGCTGCTGGTCTCGGTGTCGGGCTCGGTGGACGAATTCGCCCTCAAGCGCATCGGACAACGCGTCCGGGACGACATCGTCGCCCTGCCGGGGATCAGCGAGGCCGAGCTCACGGGAGCTCGGGAGTACGAGCTCACCGTCGAGGTCTCCGAGCACGACCTGCGGCGCTTCGGAATCACCTTCGACGACGTCGTGGCGGCGGTCCGCAGCTCGTCGCTGGACCTGCCCGGAGGCTCCATCAAGACGAGCGCCGGCGAAGTCCTGCTGCGCGCGGTCGGACAGGCCTACGAGGGCAACGAGTTCGAGCAGATCGCCCTGGTCAATCGTCGGGACGGCACCCGCCTCACCCTCGGCGACGTCGCGACCGTCACCGACGGCTTCGAGGAGAGCGACCAGCTCACCCGCTTCGACGGGGAGCCGGCGCTGATGATCCAGGTCAACCGGGCCGGGGAACAGAAGGCGATCGCGATCTCGGACGCGGTTCGGAGCTACATCGACGAGACCCGGGCCTTCCTGCCGGAGGGCATCACCCTGACGGTGTGGAACGACGAGTCCACGGTGCTGGCCGACCGACTGAACACCCTGGTGCGGAACGCCCGCGGCGGCTTCGTGCTGGTCGTACTGATCCTCTCCCTCTTCCTGCGCCTGCGACTGGCCTTCTGGGTCAGTCTGGGCGTGCCCATCGCCTTCCTCGGGGCGGTCGCCCTGATGCCGCCCCTGGGAATGACGATCAACTTCATCTCCTTGATGGCGTTCATCGTGGTGCTCGGCATCGTCGTGGACGACGCCATCGTCGTCGGCGAGAACACCCACACGGAGCAGCAACGCACCGGGGAGAAGCTCGCGGGCGCCATCCGGGGCGCCCAGCGGATCGTCGTGCCGGTGACCTTCGGGGTGCTCACCACCATCGCCGCGTTCGCGCCCCTGCTCTTCATCCCGGGGCCCATGGGCCGGATGACGCGCGTGGTCCCGATCATCGTCATCTGCTGCCTGCTCTTCTCCCTGATCGAGTCGATGTTCATCCTGCCGGCCCATCTGGGTCACGGCCGCAAGCCCCTGAACGAGCCTCCGTCCCGGCGCGTGTCGAAGGCCTGGCGACGCTTCCAGGATCGTGTCGCCGGCGGACTCTCGAACCTGATCGAGAACCGCTACGGGCCCCTGCTCGAGCGGGCGATGGCCTGGCGCTACCTGACGATCTCCATCGGACTCGCCCTGCTGCTGGTGACCAGCGGGCTGACCGTGGGCGGACACCTGAAGTTCGTCTTCATCGAGGAGGTCGAGGCGGACTTCATCGTCGCCAGCCTCACGATGGCGCCCGGCACGCCGGCGACGGAGACGGCTGCGAGCGTCGAGAGGATGGAGGCGGCCCTGGAGGCGCTCCGCGAGGAGGTCGACGCCGCGCGACCCGGCGGACCCACGGTCTTCCCCCACGTCGTCGCCTCCGTCGGGTCGCAACCGATGCAACGGGGCCAGTCTCCCGTCCGGGGTCGCTCGGGATCGAGCGCCGGCAACCTGGGGCAGATCCAGGTCGAGGTCGCCGGCTTCCGGGACCGCGACGTTCCGGTCCCCGAGCTCGCGCGCCGGTGGCGCGAAGGAGTGGGCGAGATCGCGGGCGCCG
>JANQSB010000667.1 GCA_028284295.1 Myxococcota bacterium
CAGGTCCACGGCCCGGAGCAGCTCCAGGGTCTGGCCGAAGTCGTCCGGGTACTCGATCGAGCCCACGAGTCGAAGCTGCTTCATCATCACCAGGATCCAGGGGATCGCGACCGGCTCGCGATGCAGGGCCGGAATCGAGACCGTCGCATCCCGCCGGGCCTGGGCGACGATCGCCTGGAGCACCCCGGGATTGCCGGTGCACTCGATGTAGGCGTCGCTCCCCGCGCAGGGGACGCGCCCCATCAGCAGCACCTCGCCGTGGCGGTCCCGCAGCACGCTCCAGACGTCCTCGCGCTCCGGGTTGATGGCGTGATCGACGCCCAGCGCCCGGGCGATCTCGAGTCGGGCGTCCGAGAGGTCGACGATCGCCACGTCGTCGAAGCCCCGGTACTTCAAGGTCACCATCGCCATCATGCCGATGCAGCCGGCTCCGAAGACGACGACCTTCTGACCCCGGGTGACCCCCGCCTGGTCGACGGCGTGCATGCCGACGCCCAGGGGCTCTGCCAGAGCGGCGCGGTCGCTCGGCAGATCGTCGGGAATCTCGAAGAGCACGCCCGGCTCGGTCACGTTCCGGGCGAGCAGCTCGGGCGCGAAGCCTCCGGCCAGCGGGTCACCGCCCCCGACCCGGTTGCCGGCCGCGCTCGGGTGCATGACGACCCGGGTCCCCGGAGCCAGACCGGACACCTCGCTGCCGACGCGGTCGACGACGGCCGCGTACTCGTGCCCCAGGGCCAGGGGTTCGGGTCCGGGGCCGGCGAGCCCTCCCTGCTGGATGTAGCCCAGGTCGCTACCGCAGATGCCGCAGGCCTCGACGCGGAGAACGGCATCGCGCGGACCCGGCTCGGGCCGCTCCACGTCGTCCAGGCGGACGTCGTCGACACCGTGGATGCGCGCGAGCTTCACCCGGTCGCGGCCTCCAGCGCGCGCTCGAGCCGGGCGATCTCGTGCCTCAGCCAGCCGCTCTCCCAGAAGCTCTCGTCGCCGGTCTCGAGCAGGACACGGTGCGCATCGAGGAGCAGCTCCAGGGCGTCTCGTCGCTCGCCGTGTGCGAGCACCGCTTCCGCCAGGCGGATGGACGTCGCCGTCTCTCCTGCGGCGAGGCGCTCGCGCGCCAGGGCGAGGGTCGTCTCGGGCTCGACCCGCTCCGCGAGCGCGGCGGTCGCCTCCCCGGGATCGGCCGCGTAGAGCTCGGCACTCGACCGCCGCTGGAACCAGCCCGTATAGGACTCGAAGATGGTCCGCGCCGCCCACTCCACCTTGCCGTAGCCCTGCCCCACCCGCAGCGACGCGGGCAGCTCGACCCGACGCATGATCTCGTAGGGGTCGCAGCCCTCGTTGATGAACGCGAGGGTCTGCTCGTGCACGGACTCGACGGCCCCGGAGAGGCGGGCCAGACAAGCGTCGATCAGCGCGGCGCCGACGATCGGGAGGTGTCGTCCGGTGATCAGCGTCTCCACGCCGAGGGCGCGCACCCGCTCCACGTTCTCCAGATAGGGCACCGGGAAGCGATAGAGGTCTCCCCGCAGCGTGTTGAAGTTGGGGAAGTGGGGAAAGAGCGGCCCGAAGAGGTTGCTGACCAGCGCCACCCGCTCGGAGGGCAGCCACACCACCAGGCTGTCGATGGTCTCCCCACCCGGCGTGTGGATCAGCTCGAGCTCGACGTCCCCGACCTGCAGCTCGAGCCGGTCGTCGAAGACGAGGTCCGGCACCGGCACGTCCTGCTCGAAGGAGGCCTCGGGGTAGTCCTTCAGGAAGGCGGCGATCTTGGCGGGGAGCTCCGGAAACCAGGTGAGCGCGGTCTGCTGCCGGAAGTCCCGGATGCGGGCGTCGTCCGCCTGGCAGCGCGGGTTGTTGCGATGGGCGACGTAGCGGGTCCCGGGCTCGCGGAACTGCGAGACACCCCCGACGTGATCGACGTGCCCCTGGGTGGTGACGATCGTCGAGGTGGGACCCAGCTCGAGTTCCCCGAAGAGGCGGATGTGGTGCGGCGCCTCCCAGCCCATGCCGGTGTTGACGATGACGCGCTCGCCGCCGGCATCCAACGCATAGCTGGCGGTGGTCCCCGCCGAGCGGTGGACGCGCTCGTGGACGCGGACCGCCTGCTGGTCGTAGGGGACGTTCAGCAGCTCGCGTCCCGGCCGTTCGTCGATCAGCCGATCGACCTGCGCCTCGATGTCCACGGGCTCGCTCCTTCCCGGCGGGTGCTCGGGCCGCGGACATCCTAGATCAGGGCGCCGGGGCGGCGTCCGATTTCGCGCTCTCCCCGTAGGGGTGGCCTGCGGCACCCGAGCCCCGTCTGTGGACACCCCGCGCGAGTTCGGCCAGAGTCCTGCACCACCCTTCCACACTCGACCACTCGACCACTCGACCACTCGACCACTCGACCACCGACACCCGACGACCCGCTGGGAGCAGACATGGCCTGGGACTTTTCGACCGAACCGGAATTTCAACGAAAGCTCGACTGGGTGGAGGAGTTCTGCCGGGAGGAGGTCGAGCCCCTCGACCTCGTCTTCCCCTATGCGGTGCGCTCGCGCGATCCCAAGATCAAGGCGTTGGTGAAGCCCCTGCAGGACCAGGTCAAGGAGCAGGGCCTGTGGGCGATCTTCCTCGACAAGGAGCTGGGCGGGCCCGGCTACGGCCAGCTCAAGCTCGGGCTCCTGAACGAGATCCTCGGTCGCTACGGGTCGGCGCCCCAGATCTTCGGCTCGGCCGCTCCGGACACGGGCAACATGGAGATGCTGGCGGCCTACGGGACCGAGGAACAGAAGAAGCGCTGGCTCGAGCCCATGCTCAACCAGGAGATCTGGTCCGCCTACTCGATGACCGAGCCCCAGGGCGGATCGGATCCGCGCCTCTTCAAGACCCACGCACTGCGTGTCGGGGACGAGTGGGTCATCAACGGCGAGAAGTGGTTCACGAGTGCCGGCCGTGTGGCGGACATCCTGTTCGTCATGTGTACGAACGGCATGTTCGTGGTGCCGCGAGACACGCCGGGGGTGGAGATCATGCCCGAGCCCCGCGCCCACAACCACATCAAGTACAACGACGTCCGGATTCCGCTCGACCACCTGCTCGGCCCGGAGGACGGCGCGCGCGTCCTGGCGCAGCGCCGCCTCGGCGGCGGTCGCATCCACCACGCCATGCGCACCATCGCGCAGTGCAAGCTCGCCTTCGACATGATGTGCGAGCGCGCCCTCAGCCGCGAGTCCCACGGCAAGATCATCAGCGAGCATCAGATGGTGCAGGAGAAGATCGCCGACTCCTACGCGGCGATCCGGATGCTTCGCCTCTTCGTTCTCGAGACGGCCTGGAAGATCGACAACTCCAGCACCCACGAGACGCGCACCGACATCGCGGCCGTCAAGTACACGATGGCGAAGGTGCTGCGGGAGGTCTCCTTCAACGCGCTCCACATCCTGGGCTCGCTCGGCACCACCAACCTCACGCCCATCCAGGCCATGTACGCCGGTGCGCCGACCATGGGCATCGCCGACGGCGTCGACGAGGTCCACAAGGCGACCGTGGCGCGGAACGTCCTGAAGGACTACGAGCCGCACGAGGGCTTCTGGCCCACCGAGTACCTGCCCGCCAAGCGCGAGAAGGCACGCGAGAAGTTCGAGCCGCTCTTCCAGGAGGATCCGGAGCTGCGGAAGATCGCCGAGGGCTACGCGCGGTACATCGCACGCCGGAGCTAGGCTCGCCCCCGCCCGATGCCGCCGATGCCGACCCTCGAAGAGGCCATTTCGCGCACCCGGGCGGCGCACGCGGGGTTCGAAGCGTCCTATCGCGGCGCACGACGTGCCCTCGAAACGTGGATCGCGGACGGCACCCTGTCCCGCGATCGGATCGAAGGGCGTCGTGTCCTCGACTGGGAGTGTGGACTGGGGGCCTTCTCGGCCTGCTTCCTCGAGCTGGGGGCCCGGGAGGTCGTCGGCATCGACAGCTGGCTCGACGTCGACCTGTCCGAGAAGTACCTGTCGGGGCTTCCGAACGCGGTCTTTCGTCGGCTGCCGATCGAGGCCTGCGCGGACGACGAGGACCCGTCGTCGACCGGGCGCGGCTTCGACCTCGTGTTCGCCAACACGGTCTCCGAGCACCTCGCCGAGCTTCCGGCCCGGCTGCGGGACTGCCGTCGCGTGCTGCTTCCCGACGGGGAGCTCTTCCTGAACCACGACAACTACTTCCAACCCGTCGGCTCCCACGACCACGGCTTCCTCTTCTACGACGAGAGCGCGGTGGTCTTCCAGGGCGTCGACTGCTGGGCGCGACCGGAGAAGTGCGCGGCCAGCGAGGCCTTCCTGGCGGACATGCAGGCCCGGATCCCCTGGTCCTGGGACGCGGTCCTCGACGGGATGAAGGATCCGGAGTCCTGTGAAGAGTGCCCCTACTTCCGTCGGGCGCAGCCCTGGGCGCACCTGATCTACCACGAGGACTTCCGACGCCTCTATCCCCACATCGCGTTCAGTACCGGCTACGAAGGCTCGACGCTCAACAAGATGACGACCTTCCAGCTGCGACAGAGCCTGATCGAGTGCGGCTTCGACGTCGAGCTCTGGCAGCCCGACGTGCTGCACAACCGCCCACCCCAGCTGCTTCTCGACCCGCCCTTCAACTTCAACGAGCTCGAGCTGCGCACGTCGACCGTCGCGGTGCGGTGCCGGAAGTCCGCGGACGATCCGTACGGTCGCCCCGGCGAGCGCCGGTCCGATCTGCCCGCCGCTCCTTCCCCCGACCCGCACGCCATGGGCGCTGCCGAGGAGACTGCGCGCGAGCTGGCCGAGCGCGCCCTGAACGGTCGGACCCTGCTGCGTCTGGCAGCGAGGAAGCTGCTCGGGAAGCTCCGCGGCTCGGGCGGGCGCTCGCCGTCCTAGACGAGCTCGCGCGTTTCTGCCTCAGCTGTGCGGTAACGCGACGTGCAGATGGTCGGCGCTCCCCTCATGACGGAGGGTCGCGAAGCCCATGGTCTCGAAGTAGACCTGCAGCAGTGCGTTCCGGGCCCAGCCGCGTCCGAGGGTTCGCAGGTCGACGGCGTGCA
>JANQSB010000692.1 GCA_028284295.1 Myxococcota bacterium
TAGCCGGGGGGCTGGATCCGGGGATCGGGGCTTCCGCCCACGGTCACCAGCGCGTTCTCCACCAGGCTACGCGGACACGCCGCAGATCTTCTCCACCGACTCCCAGCCGCACCTGAACAAGAAGACCGGCGCCCTGAAGGACACCTTCATCGATGCGGGTCGCGACCCCTTCGACGTCGGGATGCGCATCCTCGACTCCATCGTCTACAACCTGCCGAGCTCGACCCTGCGCACGAGCCACGGACTCCGGGTCGGAGCCGGTGGCCCCTACCCGGGCAAGGGCATGAAGGGCGTGCGGATCGACAACGTCGTGGTGTGGCTGCGGAAGGATTCCCGGGGCTTCCGCCTCTCGCTCAACGGCTGCGACGAGGGCCGGGGCCCCGGCCGGCCGGACGGCTGTGACTGGGCCTTCGGCGCGGGCCGGGAAGCCGCTCCGCTCTTCTACGACAACGTCACCCTGCGCGGCGGACGCGGAGACGGAATCCACGACGACTGGGTCCGCGGCAGCAACGTCGACGCGTCCCGGCGCGCCGAGCGGGGCCTCGACATCTATACGCCAGGCGGTCCCGGTGCGTCGATCTGCTTCCGCCGCGTCGACGGCGAGCTCACCGACGAGCCCCTGTGGCCCTGGCCCATGCAGGACCGCATCGAAGCCGCGACCCGACGCTCGCTGTGGGAGACCGCCGACGTGGAAGCGGAACTGGCGTCGATCTTCGCGCCGGTCCCCGCCGTCTGCCGGCGCTGAGCACTCAGGCCGGCAGGCTCGCCCGCACCATTCGGCGAAGAAGGGCCTTCTGCCTCGCCACCAGCGCCGGGTCGTCGATCCTGCCGCCTCGCATCGCGTCGAGAGCTGGCTGCGCCAGGAAGTAGCCCGTCGTCAGATTGAACATGGCGATCACCTGGATGGCGAGCTCGTGACGGTCGCGCGCTCCGTGGCCGAGCGCCGCCAGGGTCTCGAGGGCCTCACCGAAGAGTCTCGCGAGCCAGCGCCGCACCATCCGGTCGCCGGGCGACCGCCCGTCTCCCTGTAGCGCTCGCTGGAAGAGCGCCGCCATCGTCGGATGCTCGAGCAGGATGTCCGTCATCACGGCCGGCAGCTCCAGCGCGCCGTCCCTCGACCGGGCCTGCGCCCGCATCGCCTCGAGCATGGGATCGAGGGCGCGGTCCAGCACGGCGCGGTAGAGCGCCTGCTTGCTCGCGAAGTAGTGGTAGACCCCGGGCTCCTGGACGCGGGCGAGACGCGCGATCTCGCGCAGGGACGCCGCCTCGAAGCCCCGCTCCGCGAACAGACGCTCGGCCGCGTCGAGGATGCGGTTCGCGGTGCGCTCGCCTTTTTCCGTCCGCCTGGGCCGCCCGCCGCGGGGGACGGCCCGGCTGCGGGTTGCCCGAGGAGAGGTCGGGGCCATTGCGCAAGATATTATCGACTGATAATTTTTTGTCCAGCGCAGGAGTGGCCGAGAGCGCCGGGAAGAAGGAGTCCGCGCGTGCGAATCGAAGACGTGGTCGACGCCGACGCGACGTGGATCCAACGAAGCGCCTGGACCGACCCGGCGATCTACGAGCTCGAGAAGCGCGGCATCTTCGGCCGAGCATGGCTCTTCCTGGGTCACGAGTCGCAGCTCCGCGAGCCCGGCGACTTCGTCCAGGCCTACATGTGCGAGACGCCGGTCATCCTGTCCCGCGGGCCCGACCGGAAGATCCACGCCGTCGTCAACAGCTGCAGCCACCGTGGCCTGCCCGTTTGTCGGGCGTCCCGCGGCAACACCACGAAGTTCGTCTGCCCCTACCACAGCTGGAACTACGACGTGACGGGCAGGCTCGTCGCCATTCCGCAGGAGCGGCAGCTGGAGAGACGCCCGGACAAGAGCCGCCTGGGCCTCAAGCCGGTCCCGCGCGTC
>JANQSB010000701.1 GCA_028284295.1 Myxococcota bacterium
GAAGCAACCACGGCCCGGGCGGGTCGCTTCGGCCCCTCGCCGTCTCGCTCGCCGCCGCCGTCCTCGGGCTCGCGTGCCTCCCGGCCCCGGCCCCGCTCCGGATCGGCACCAGTGGCGACTATGCGCCCTTCAGCGAGCGGTTGGTCGACTCCGAAGACGCCGATCGCTACCGCGGCTTCGACATCGCCCTGGCCGAGGCCTTCGCGGCGTCGACGGGACGCCCGATCGAGTGGATCCCGTTCGCCTGGCCCGAGCTGCTCGGGTCGCTCTCGGCCGGCCGCTTCGACGTGGCGATGAGCGGTGTCACGGTTCGGCCCGAGCGTTCGGTGGAGGGGCGCTTCAGCGTGCCCGTGGCGCGAACCGGTGCCGTCCTGCTGATCGACGAGGTCCGCCGACGCGAGCTCCAGGCGAGTGCGTCCGATCCGGAGTCGACCTGGCGGGCGCTCGACCTCCCGTCTCTTCGGATCGGCGCGAACGCCGGCGGCCATCTCGAGCGCGTCACACGTCGCCACTTCGGTGCGGCGCAGATCGTGGCCCTCTCGCCGAACGCCCGGGTGCCGGAGGCCCTCCTGTCAGGCGACGTGGATGTGGTCGTCAGCGACAGCCTCGAGGCGCCGCGCTGGCTGCGACGGCTGCCGGGAGCGACCGCGCTCGGTCCCTTCACGGCGGACTGGAAGGCCTGGTGGGTGGACGCCCGCGATCCCGGTCTGGCCCGGGAGCTCGATGCCTGGCTGCTGGCGCGTGAGGCCGACGGCACCCTGGCCGGCCTGCGCGTGGAGTGGTTCGGGGAGGCTGGGCAGGACGAGACGGCCACGCCCCTCTCGGCGCTGCTGGCGGCCTGCGACGAACGTCTGGCCCTGATGCCGTTCGTGGCGGGGTTCAAGCGGGCGCGCGGGCAGCCCATCGTCGATCCCGCGCGGGAGGAGCGGGTGATCGCTTCCGGCTGGCAGGCGGTGGAGCGGGCCGCCGCGTCTCGCGGGCTGCCCGCGCCGGATCGCGCGGCGGTCCAGGGCTTCTACCGGGCGCAGATCGGCGCGGCCGTCGAGGTCCAGCGGGACGTGCTCGGGCAGCCGCCGCGGTCCGAGCTGGACCGATTCGATCTGGAACGCGAGCTCCGCCCGGCGTTGATCCGGATCGGTGATCGCATGGCGGAGCTGCTGCTGCGGGTCGCCCGCGCCGGACTCGATCCTTCGGCAGCTCGGGGCGAGGTCCTGCGCGGCCTCGGTCGCCATGGCCTCTCGCCGGCGCGACGCCGGGCCGTCGCCGACTCGATCGTCGCCGTGGTCAGCGCAGGGCCGTGAACCAACGCTCGAAGCGCGGTCGGTAGCTGCGCGCGGGATCCACCGAGAGCGCCACGTGGGTGACGCGCCCGTAGATCTTTTCCCGCGCGACGGTGCCCAGGAAGCGCGAGTCGAAGCTCTGGTCGCGGTTGTCCCCGAGGAAGAAGTAGTGGTCGTCGGGGACGAGGATCTCCTCGAAGGAGTCGATGCCGACGAGGCCCGGCGTGAAGGCAACGTCGTGCCAAGCGTCCTGCAGCTGCTCGGTGGCGACGAGCATCCGCAAGCGACGGCCGTCGGGGACGGGTCGTGCCCCCGCCTCGTCGACGTTCTCGTAGTCGAGGGGGTGTCCGTTCAGCGTGAGGCGGTTGTCGTGCATCGCGATGCGATCGCCGGGCAGGGCGATCACCCGCTTGACGAGCCGGGCACCGTCCTTGGGCGACGCGAAGGTGATGATGTCGCCGCGGGCCGGCTCTTCCCAGCGACGCAGCCAGGTGGTGGTGAACGGGACGCGGAGACCGTAGGCGAGCTTGTCGACGAAGATCCGGTCGCCCTCGAGGATCGTCGGCCACATCGAGCCGCTGGGAACGTCGTTCCAGTCGGCCACCGCCGATCGCAGGGGCACGATGACGACCACCGCCAGGAGCGCCGGCAGGATCCAGGCCCCGAAGGCGAGGATCGGATGACGCGCCCGCCGGGCGCGGGTCGACTCGCTCTCGGGCTCGCTGCCGGCGGGCTCGGTGCCTACGGGACCGCGGGTCGGGTCCGGGCCGGGCTGCTCGGGCATGGAGGTGCGACTCCTGTCGTGTTCGCCCGGCTCTCGTGGCTCGGCCGGATGGACGGATAGGGCACCGCTCCGGTGCCGACGGTTCGCGAGTGTAGCGATCGGACGCGATGCGGGTCTCCGGGACCATTGCGTGGCTATGCTGCGCGCGATGGTCGACCGGGTGGACGCACTCGAGGCGCTGGTGGACGCGGCGGGACTGGACGCCGGGCGTCGCTCGCGGCTCGGAATGGAGCTCGCGGACGTGGCCATCACCGGCGCCGATCCGGTCCTCGCGACCCGGTTCCGGATCGGCGAAGCAGCTGCCGTCGTGCTCTCGGGCTGCGCCTGGCTGGCGGCGGCTCTCCACCGGCAACGGGGTGGAAAGCACCAGCAGGTGGGCGTCGACGTGCCCGAGGCCGCGGTCTCCCTGCTCGGCTTCCTGTTCCAACGCCTCGAGGGCGGATCGATGTCCAGCTGGGTGGAGCGCCAGAACATCACCGACTTCTACGCGACCGGGGACGGCCGCCACGTGCTCGTCCACGGCGGCTTCCCGCACCTGCAGCAGGGGGTTCTCGACCTGCTGGACGTACGCTCGCAGGACGCCGCACCGAAGGATCGCGTCGCCGACGCGATCGCCGGCTGGAAGGCTCTCGAGCTCGAGGAGGCGATCGCACGACGCGGGCTCTGCGGCGCCATGGTGCGGAGCGAGTCGGAGTGGCGATCGCATCCTCAGGGCCAGGTGCTGGCCGGGCTCGGGGTGGTCGAGGTCGAGCGCTTCGCCGACGCTCCGCCCCGGCCCTTGCCTCCGGGTGGCGGGCGGCCACTCGAGGGCTTGCGCGTCCTCGACCTGACCCGGGTCCTGGCCGGACCCACCTGCGCGCGCACCCTCGCGTCCCACGGTGCCGAGGTCCTCAAGGTCACGGCCCCGGAGCTTCCCAGCATCCCGGCGTTCGTCGTCGATACCGGTCACGGCAAGCGCTCGGCCCGGCTGGACCTCGAGCGGCCGGACGATCGGGCCGCCCTGCGCGCGCTCGTTCGCGACGCCGACGTCTTCTCCCAGGGATATCGGCTCGGTGCGCTCGAGCGCTTCGGCCTCACCGAGGACGCCCTGCACGGACTGCGCCCGGGAATCGTCTGCACCTCCATCGATTGCTACGGGCACGAAGGACCGTGGCGCGAGCGGCGTGGATGGGAGCAGCTCGCCCAGACGGTGACCGGCATCGCGCACGAGAACGGCGAAG
>JANQSB010000024.1 GCA_028284295.1 Myxococcota bacterium
CCGGACGACGCGGTGGCCGTCAGCGCGTTCGCTCCCATCGCGACCGGCTCGGACTTCAGCTGCGCGCTCTTCGGCGGCCTGCTCGAGTGCTGGGGCAACACGGCCGACATCGGTGCCGACCCCTTCCCGGGCGTGACCTTCACCCAGGTGGCCGCGGGCGCGACGCACGTCTGCGCCATCGGAACCGACGGCGTCACGCGCTGTGCCGGTTCGGATCCGCAGAACCCGGCGAAGACCTCGCCGCCTTCGCAGCGCTTCGGGGCCATCAGTCTGGGCGACGAGTTCAGCTGCGGCATCGTCGCGGGCGTGGGCAGCATCGTCTGCTTCGGCCAGGGCCCGGCGGCGAGCCCGCCCGCCGGCCAGTACACGGAGCTGTCGGCCGGTGCCGAGCACGCCTGCGCGGTGCGCGCCGACCAGGCCCTCGTCTGCTGGGGGGCCGACTCCGACGAGAACGGCAAGACCGATCCGCCCTCGGGCCTCGGGCCGGTCGTGAAGGTGGCCGCGGGTGGCGAGCACACCTGCGCGCTGCGCGACGACGAGACGGCGCGCTGCTTCGGCGCCGACGACGAGGGTCAGGCCTCGCCGCCGGGCGGCCGCTTCCTGTCCCTGGCTGCCGGCAGCCGCAACACCTGCGGTGTGCGCAAGCCTGCCAGCGGCGACCTGGGCGCGGCAGTGGAGTGCTTCGGGGCCGGCGACGACGCACCCGACTTCCAGTCGACGCCGGTCGACGGCCTGTTCCGCGCCGTCGACTCGGGCGGCACCCCGGTCACGGGCCACGCCTGCGGCGTGGCGGTGGACGGCACGGCCCGCTGCTGGGGCCAGAACGAGCCCTTCGACCAGGCCTGCCCGCCGGGCGACAGCGATTGCGACGGCATCCCGGACGACCAGGACAACTGCCCGGACGACTTCAATCCCGAGCAGCTGGACTCCGAGCCGGATGGCGTGGGCGACGTGTGCGACCTGTGCCTCGGTCCGGGACCCGAGAACTCCGACCCCGTGGGCGATCCCGAGAACCAGGCCGACGAAGACGGAGACGGCCGGGGAGACCTGTGCGACGAGTGCCCGGACAACCCCAGCCCGACCTGCGAGCCGCTGACCCTGACCCTCGTGGAGACCTCGGTCCTCAATGGCGGCGGCGGTGGCGGCGCGGGTGCCGGCGGCGGCTTCGGAACGGCCAACACCCAGCAGGCAGACGTCGACTTCAGCCTGCTGATCGACTGCGGCGACCAGCAGGACATCACGAAGATCGGGCTCGGCATCGCGCTGCCCGATGGCATCGACGCGGCCACCGTCGTGTTCGGCAACGGCTGTGGGGAGACCGGTTGCCCGAGCACGGCCGGGGTGCAGGACGACCCCGACGACCGGCTCGGCGACCAGGTGGATCCCGACAGCCCGGACACCTTCGTCTTCCTGCCCTCGGACCCGCCGAACCCCAACCTGCCGACGGGCGCCAACCCGGACTTCCTGTACTTCAGCCTGACCGCCGAGCCGACCAGCCCGAACGGTCTGTGCGCGGACCCGTTCCTGGCCCGGCTGACGGTGGGCGATCTGACCGAGGGCTTCACGCCGCCCTTCACGACCCAGGGCAGCGAGGAGGCCGTGGGCGCGCTGGCCGAGACGCCGGACCAGACGCTGGCGGACACGGACATCGAGCTCGAGAGCGGCAATCCCAACCCGCAGATCACCATCGAGATCGTGCCCGACATCGTCGACAACGCGGCCGGCAACCGCTTCGCCGTCTATGCGACCTCCCCGGTCGATCTCTGGCGCGTGCACCTCGCGCTCCAGGGCGACGGCGCGCTGACCTGGCTCGGTTGTCAGAGCCCGCCTCCCGGCTCGGGAGACGACGCCTGCACGCCCGAGCTGCCGCGGCTGGACTGCAAGGAGACGGGACTGATCCCCAGCGAGCTGCTCGGTCCGAACGTCGACTACACGAGCCCGCGGAGCTTCGTGCTGGGGCCCGCCGGCGCGGGTGCAGACCTCGGTGACCTGGCGGATACCGACGTCGAGGACAACGTCCTGTACGTGAGCCTGGAGGCGAGGTTCAACGTGGCCTTCGGATCGCTTCGCTCCTTCAATCCGGGCCTGGGCACCACCAAGCTCGGAACCGTGCAGTTCGACTCCGGCCAGGCGAACGCGGCCCCGGCGCTTCTCTTCGCCGGGGTGCAGACGGTCTTCCAGGAGGACCGCCAGAACTCCTGTGCCGTGGTCTCTCCCTTCAACCCCTTCCAGGTGACCGACTTCGTGCGCGAGGAGAACTTCGGTGCCACCGAGGCGTCGGTCTTCCAGACCTTCTCCTTCGACCTCGACCCGGACAACGACAACTACGCCAGCGACTACGACGTGTGCCCGTTCACGGCCGACGACCAGAGCGACTGGGGCGGGCACGAGTCCGCGACCAACCCGAACGGGGCCAACGCCAACGGCATCGGCAACGCCTGCGAGTGCGGAGAGGTCAAGGACAACGACGGGCGCGTACGCATCGGAGATACGGACGTCATCCAGTCCATCCTGGTGGACGACATCCCGGCCAACACGGCAGTCGATCGCTGTAGCGGCTTCGGATCTCCCGATTGCGGGCCCGAGGACTGGGCGGCCAGCTGGCAGGCGCACGAGGGCATCACGCCCGGTCTCGACGCCGCCTGCGCTCCGGCGCTGCCCTGAAGCGGTGGCCTTCTTGCTTTCCAGATCGATCGTCGCGGGCCTGCTCCTGGCCGTCGCCCTGCCGGGCGCCGGCCAGGCACAGGTCGTGACGGACGGGAGCTACGGCCCGCCCACGGCGGTGCCGGGGGGGACCGACGTCAACGGAGATGCGGCCACCTACCTGATCGACGAGAGCTACGGCGAGCAGCAGGGGGGCAATCTCTTCCACTCCTTCGAGGAGTTCTCGGTCCAGGACGGCGAGACCGCCACCTTCGAGGGACCGGCCAGCGTCGACAACGTCTTCAGCCGCGTCACGGGAGGCTTGCCCTCGGACATCTTCGGGGTGCTCCGCTCGACCATCCAGGGTGCCAACCTCTTCCTGCTCAACCCCAGCGGCGTCTACATCGGGCCGGACGCCCGGCTCGACGTGGCCGGGTCCTTCCACGCCAGCACCGCCGACGCGATGCACTTCGACGACGAGACCGTCTGGCAGACGGGCGAGCCGGGTCCGCTCGACCTGACGGCCGCGAACCCCTCCGCCTTCGGATTCACCAGCCCGGACCCGGCGCCCGTCACCATCGACGAGACGGTCGTCGGCGTGGGCGGAGTTCGCGAGACCCTGCCGCCGGGCGAGACCCTGTCCCTGGTGGGAGGAGACGTCACCATTGCCGGTCGGAACGCAGTCTTCCAGAGCGTGCGGATCGAGAGCGGTACGGTGCAGATCGCGAGTCTCGCCGGCCCGGCCGTCGTGCCCCTGGACGTTTCGAGCTTCGACGTCTCGGAGCTGTCTCCGGACGCCCTGGGGACCGTCCGTGTCACCGATGGCGCCTTCGTGAACGTCGAGGGCAGCTTCGCGAACACCTCGCCCGGGGGACGCGTGGTGGTGCGCGGGGGGCGCTTCGTGATGGACGGCGCCAGCCAGATCTCGTCCGCGAACTTCTCGGACCAGGACGCCGGCCAGCCCGCGGTGGACGTCGAGGTGGCCGGCCTCGCCTCCCTCGACGAGGGCTCGATCGTGCTCTCGACCAGCTTCATCGCCGACGGTCGCGGGGGCGATGTCCGCCTCCGCGCGGGCGAGCTCGAGGTGCGCAACGGGGCGACCGTGAACGCCCGCAGCCTGAACTTCGACCCCGCCGGAGGCACCGGCGGCGACATCGACATCCAGGTCGGGGGTCGGCTCCGGGTCGACTCGGGCGGGCAGCTCGCCGCGACCCCGGGAGATCCCCTCTCGCTCCCCGACGGCGGCCCCGGCGGCGAGCTCGTGGTGCGCGCGGACCTCGTC
>JANQSB010000027.1 GCA_028284295.1 Myxococcota bacterium
TCGCCGACGGCCTGGTCGAGGACCTGATCACCCGGCTGGCCATGTGGCGCTGGTTCCCGGTGATCGCCCGCAACTCGAGCTTCGTCTACCGCGACCGACCCGCGGGCGTCGACGTCCGACGGGTGGGTCGCGAGCTTGGCGCCCGCTACGTGCTCGAAGGCAGCTTTCGGCGCGAAGGGGACCGCGTGCGGGTCACCGCCCAGCTGATCGACGCCAGCTCGGGTCAGCACGTCTTCGCGGAGCGCTACGACCGGGAGATCGGCGACGTCTTCGCCATCCAGGACGAGATCGTTGAGACCATCGTGGCGGCGCTCGCTCCCGCCCTGACCCGCTTCGAGCGCCTGCGAGCCGCCCGCCTTCCCGCCCCGGAGCTGTCCGCCTGGGAGTGCGTGCAGCGGGGCATGCATGCCTACTACCGCCTGCTGGCCGACGACATCCGCGAGGCGCGCGGCCTCTACGAGCGTGCGCTGGCGATCGACCCGGACTTCGCCCTGGCCCACACCGCGACCGCCTGGAGCCACATCGCCGACGCGATGCTCGGCTACGGCGAGAACCCGGTGGCCTCGATCGGAGAGGCGCTGACCGCCGCACGCCGCGCCGTCGCCCTCGACCCCGACGACGCCTCGGCACTGACCGCCCTCGGCGGCGCGCTGGGCCTGCTGCGACAAGGCGACGAGGCGATCGTCACCCTGCGGCGCGCCATCGACCTCGACCCCAGCTCCGCGCTCGCCTGCTTCTCCTATGGGCTCAACGTGCTGAGCCTGGCGACCGCCGACGAGGCGCTCGGCTACTTCGAGCGCGCGCTGCGTCTGTCTCCGCGGGACCCGCTGGCCCACGACTTCGAGGGCGCCATCTCGGTCTGCCTCTACCTGGTGGGACGCTACGAAGAGGCGATCGAGATGACGCGCCGGAGCATGGCCTCCCAGGGTGAAGCGGGCTTCAGCTACGAGCCGGTGATCACGGCATCGCTCGTGAAGCTGGGCCGGGACGCCGACGCGCGCGAGGCCGGGGCCGCCCTGACGAAGCGCTTCCCGGACGCCAGCCTCGAGCCGGCCCGGATCTTCGCTGCCGACGAGGTCGTCGACCGGCTCCGCGAAGACCTGCAGGCAGCAGGCGTCGACATCTGACTCGATTCCCGACCCCGCGCGGAGCCGGAGCCCGGCGGCGGCTTCAGCGGATCAGCGCCGCCACCGCATCGGCGTGTTCGCGTCCGTCCGCCAGGCCCGCCTCGAAGGCCGCGGGGCGCTTCGAGAAGTCCATCAGGTTCACGCCGAGCTTCGAGAGCCGCTCGCTTCCGAGGATGCTGTGCACGCGCACGCCGGTGTCCGCCAGCGCCTGCATGTCGTCGACGATCATCTCGGTCACGCGGGGGATGGCGAGGCGCGGACCGACGAAGAGCGCCGACTCCAGCCCCAGGTCGCCAACGATCGTCGTGTGGTAGCGGGGACCCCGGGCGGCGTCCATGTAGTGCTCGCCCGCGTGGGACACCACCGGGAAGTAGCCCGGGATCGCACAGGAAGAGGCGACCGCCCGCGCGAGCCCGATGCCGTCGGCGCTCCTCCAGAACTTCGGCGCGCCCGTCGAGCAGGCGGTGGTCGTGGGCCGGAAGTCGACGTCGGGCCAGTCGTTCGTGCCCACCGTTCGCTCGAACATGGCGACGAAGCGCTCCTCCGAAACGACCGTCTCGGCCTCGCGCGCGATGGCGGCGATCTTCGCCACGGTCTCGGGCTTCCCCGCCTCGGCCGAGAGCATCAGGGCCATGATCTCTGCGAAGGGACCCTTCGTGAGGTCGGGCGGCGGCCGGTCCCGACGCGGACTGCCCGGGCCCGTGTCGAGAGCAAGGGCGTCGTGCGGGTCCTTCCCGAGTGCCATGTCGGCGCCCACCGCCGAGCCCGCCGAGGTGCCCACGATGACCGTCGAAGAGGCCGGCTCGAAGCCGATGGCATCCATCAGGCCCGCGAGCACCCCGTTCTCCCAGGCGATGCCCACGGCTCCGCCACCTCCCAACAGCAACCCGAAACCCGCCATCGCCTGCCTCCGTCGCCGTGCCCGAGCTACTTCAGCCGCTCGGCCAGGAAGGTCTCGGTGAAGCCGAACTCTTCGCGCGGCACGGCGGCGTGGGGGCCCGGGTGCGCGTGCAGTCGCTTGTCGGAGGATGCGATCGCTCCGAAGAGCGCGAGCGCCGTGTCGCGCGGGACCAGCTCGTCGTCCCACTGCTGCAGGAAGAGCACCGGGCACGAGACCTTCGCGGCGTCGCGCTCGAGGCGGTCGTTTCCCCAGATCGGCGAGCCCATGAGCCCGAAGGTGGCCACCTGGATCCGCGGGTCCGCCGCCACGTAAGGGAAGACCGAACATCGTCCCCATGGAGAGGCCCCAGTAGCCGACCGGACCGCCGGCGAGAGTCGGCAGTGCGTGAAGCGCGTCCAGGGTCGCCTGCCAGTCGGCCACCATCCGATCGACGACGCCCCCCTTGCCGTACTCGGCGCGCCGCTCGTCGGCGCTGGGCGCGGGGGCACCGGCCAGGCGGTCGCCGTGGGCCCAGGCGTCGATGGCCGCGGCCGCGATTCCGTGATGGCGCACCAGGCTGCGCGCCAGGGACAGGATGTGCGGCTCGCGCTTGTGGCCGTTGCCGCCATGGCCGATCAGCAGGAGCGGCGTCTCCGGAGACTGCTCCTCGGGCGTCCACAGGATGCCTGGGATCGTCTGGCCCTCGCGGTCGAGGCGGAAGCCCCGCTCCGTGACTCGCCTCGTGGTGACCTCGTCGATCCAGTCCATGCCGTCTCCCGGACCCCTGGCGCCCCGATCCTATCACGGTCGCCTCCCGCGGATCCGGCTACCCTCGCCTCGTGACGATCGGACTCGGAGCGGCGGGAGCCCGCGCGTGAAGCGGCAGGGACCGTGGTCGACCTCGCAGATCGATGCCTTCCTGGGAGAGACCCGGGTCCCGGTGCGGATCGCCTGCAACGGTCCGACCGGCCATCCGATGCTGGCATCCCTCTGGTACCTGCACGAGGGCGACCGCATCTGGTGTGCCACCCGCCCCGGCGCACGCGTCATCGAGTGGCTCCGCGCCGACGCGCGCTGCGGCTTCGAGATCTCGACCGAGTCGCCCCCGTACCGCGGGATTCGCGGCACCGCCGAAGCGAGCCTCCACACCGATCGCGGGGAGGAGATCCTCCGGGCTCTCCTCCAGCGCTACCTGGGAGACAGCAACCGATCCCTGGCCGAGCGCCTGCTGGCCGATGCCGACCGGGAGGTGGCGATCGCCCTCCGACCGCGCGCGCTGTTCTCGTGGGATTTCGGGCATCGAATGGAGCCCGTACCCTGACCGGGACGTGATCGGGCGCCCCTGCTCCATCGAGGCCGATGGCCGCATGCGCAAGGCCTGTCTCTCCGAGCGCCGAACGGAGATCGAGGACCTGATCGGACCCGAGGTGATCGAAGCGATCCGAAGCCTGTCGAAGTCGCATCTCTTGACGGACGGGCCCCCAGGAGGCTGCTGACCGGATCTCCGACCCGGCCGGAGTCCTTCGGGCGAACGCCGATCGGAGTCCGGCACCCCCTCCACCTGCTATCCACCAGCCTCTTCCCACCGGCCTCCTCGCGCCCGCGATCCGCGTGCGACTTCACGAGACCCCATGGGGAACCCACCAACCTGGAGCCCACGCGGACGGCCGACCGCGGTATGATTGAAACGCCGGTTGAGAGTCGGGTGGTGGAGGGCTCGCTCCCCCTGCGGGACTCCTCGACGCTCGTTCCGTCCCGACGCTCGCCGAGGAAGTGAATGACCACGTTCCGTTCGAACCGCCCCCCCGCGAAGTGCGACCCACGCGTCATGCTTCGGGCGCGATGGCAGGATCCGACAGTCGCGACCCTCGTCCTGGGTCTGGCGATCGCGCTCGCGCCTGCAGCTTCGGCCTCTCCGACGAGCGAGCTCTCCTACCACCAGGGCGTGGCGAGCTTCGGGGCCGGCGACCTGGACGAGGCCCGCGGGCACTTCGAGGCGGTCGTCCGGGAGGAACCTCGCAACGCGCGCGCGCTCCACTACCTGGGCCTGATCGCGGCCCGAGAGCGGAACACCGCGGAGGCCATCTCCTGGCTCGAGCAGGTGGTCGAGCTCGAGCCCGGCAACACCGACGCGCGGACGGACCTGGCCGCGCAGCTCCTCAAGGCCCGTCGCGACGAAGACGCGCTCGCGCACCTGGACACGGCCCTGGACCAGGACCCCGAGAACGCCCTGGCCCGGCTCTACCAGGGAATCGCCCTGTACCGGATCGGCGCCTACGAGGAGGCGCTCGACTCGCTCGAGCGCGCGGTGGAGCAGGACGAGCAGCTCTCCGCGGAGGCGAGCTACTACGTCGGGCTCTCCCAGGCCTACCTGGGCGACGCCGCAGCCGCGGCCGCCGCCTTCAGCACGGCAGCCAGCGGCGCGCCGCAGCACCCGCTCGGCCGGTCCGCGACGACCCTGCGCCAGCAGGCGACCCGCGCGGGGCGACGCTGGTCCGCCGCGGCGACGGTGGGCTTCGAGTACAACGACAACGTGCGGCTGTCGCCGGACGACACCGACCTCGCCGAGCAGCCCGGGAATGCCCGCTCGGGCGCCTTCGTCAGCCGCCTGCAGGGCCAGGTCGAGGCCTACCGGGACCACGGCGTCAGCTTCCGTGTCGGCTACGACGGCTACCTGCAGATCTACACGAACACCAGCAACCAGGACTTCGGAACGCAGCGAAGCTCGGCCAACGACCTGAGCCAGCAGACCCACGTTGCCTGGACGAACACCAGCTACGACTTCGACTGGGCCAGCGTCGCACTGCGGTACGACTTCTCCTATACCGCGATCGACCTCGACGACGACTTCCGCACGATCCACCGGCTGGCTCCGACGGTCTACGTCCCGATCTCCGACTGGGGGCTCTTCCTCAGCTACTACCAGTACCTGCGCTACGACTACGACATCGACACCAGCGACGACGACGCCTTCGATCGCAGCGGTCCGCAACACAGTATCGGTGCCCAGCAGTTCGTCTTCCTGCCGGCCCCCGTCCGGTACGCGGTCGTGGGCGCCCTGCTCACCAACTTCGATTCCGACGGCACCGAGTTCCGCCACAACGGCGTCGAGGTCTCCGCCGGGGCCGAGGTGGACCTGCCCTGGGAGCTGTCGCTGGGTGCCCTGTATCGCTACGCGCACCGCAACTACCTGAAGCCTTCGGCCGTGCGTTCGGCCCTCCAGCCGCCCCGGAAGCGCGAGGACGACCAGCACGAGATCTCTTTCAACCTCGATCGCACCTTCCTACGCCAGTACAACGTCTCGCTCGCCGGATCCTACTCCCGCAACTACTCGAACATCAGCAACTTCGACATCGACCGGTTCATCATCGGCGCGTACCTCCGGTACGCGTTCTGACCCGTCCCGAGGTGGAGCAGCTCGACATGAAACGACGACACAGGGAAGGACAGCGGCACCGGCAGGGATCCCGGCCGAGGCTCCTCGCCACCCTGACCGGCCTGCTGCTCGCGAGCGACGCGGTCGCCCAGGTCCAGGTGACCGCGCTGGAGGGAGCCGCGCAGACGCCGAGCGGACCGCTCGCGATCCACGCGTCCGTCGCCGACGGCGAGCTCGTCGAGGTCGAGCCGAAGGGGCGCTGCACCATCCTCGTCTCGAACGGGATCCTCGCGCGGGTCTGTGGAGCGGCCCGCGCGGTCTTCCACGCCTCGGGAAGCGCGGGGACGGACCGGATCGAGCTTCGGGACGGCGAGCTGGCGATCGTCGGCATGGCCGGACGAAACGGGCTCCAGATCGAGACGCCCGCGGCGATCGTCGCGCCAGCGGGACCCGGGGTCCATGTCCGCGTCGAACACGGAGAGACCGTCGTGGCTGCGCTCGGCAGCCCCGCCCGCCTGTCCGTCCCGGATGGCGGCGGGGTCGGTCTGGCTGCGGGTGAGGAGGCCCGGGTGACTCCCGGCGGTCCAGCCTCGGAGCCGCGCGCCCTCTCCGAGTCGGAACGGTCGCGCATCCGCGCGTGCCTGGACGACGACGCCGCTGCGCGCTCGGCACTTCGCGCACAGCGCGCGGTCCTGGCCGTGCCGGTCGCCGCCGTCTCGGCCACCGGGGGTGGAGGCGGCACGACGGCCGCCGGCAGCGGGACGGGAGCGATGACCGACCTGCAGGAGATCGTGCTGTCCGACTTCCCGGAAGGCGGACTCCCGCTCCAGGCGCCGGGCGCACCGTCGGCGCTCGTCACCGAGCTGAGCAAGCGCGGGGCGGACGAGGAGGTCTGCGACCCCATCACCTGCAACCCCGTCTACCAGCTCGACCCACCGGGCCGCTGCGGCGTCCCGCCCCAGCGAGGATGCATCCCCTGAGCCTGCCCCGGCAACGCGCATCGGCGTAGAGAGCCAGAGAAGATAAGAGAGAAGACAGAACAGAGCGCAAACGACGTGTCTCGACACTCCCCCCAGAACCCCGGCGCCCGGTCGCGCCGCGCAGGCTCGCGTGCCCTCGCGACGCTCCTGCTCGGGTTGCTCTGCACCGCGGCGGCGACACCTGCCGCGGCCGATCCGGTGCAGCTCGGGCCCTTCGCGACCAGCGACGTGTTCGAGACGCCGGGCTGCTCGCCCGCGTGCACGCCGGGCGACTTCCCGCTCGACTACGGGGTGCTGCGCACCTTCGTCTATACGCTGACCCCGGGCGACGTGGTCACGGACATCCTGATCGAGGGCGTGTGGGGCGGGACCAATCCCCGCAGCGCACCCGTCGAGGTCTACCTGGGCGCAGCCCGGGTGGCGACCTGTACGGCGGCGGACCTCTGCATCACCGACCCCACCGGGCGAGTCGCCTGGAACGGCGGGGCGGGCTTCCGGCTGACCGACCTCGGCGTCGATCTCGCCGACTTCCAGGGCAACGACGCGACACTCTCGGTCGTCCAGACCGGAACCGCCACCGCGGACACCGTCGATCTCAGCGGCCTGCAGGTGACGGTCTTCGTCGAGCGCACCTGCGAGCCAGAAATCTGCGACGGCTTCGACAACGACTGCGACCTCCAGGTGGACGAGGACATCACGCCGACGCCCACGACCTGCGGCGTCGGGGAGTGCAGCAGCAACGTCGGAGTGCTCGAGTGTCAGTCCGGCACCCTGGTGAACACCTGCGACCCCCTGGCGGGCGCCACTGCCGACGATCAGTGCGATGGACTCGACAACGACTGCGACGGAGCCCCGGACGACGAGTACGTCCCGACGCCCACCGCCTGCGGCGTCGGCGAGTGCAGCAGCAACACAGGCGAGATCGCCTGCCTGGCCGGTGTCCCCACCGACACCTGCGATCCGCTGGCGGGCGCCACCGCCGACACCCAGTGCGACGGACTCGACAACGACTGCGACGGCGCTCCGGACGACGAGTACGTTCCCACCCCCACCACCTGCGGCGTCGGCTCGTGCTCGGGCAACGCAGGGCAGATCGAGTGCCTCGCCGGCGTCCCCACCGACAGCTGCAATCCGCTGGCCGGCGCCACTGCCGACACCCAGTGCGACGGCCTCGACAACGACTGCGACGGGGCTCCCGACGACGAGTACGTCCCCACGCCCACCACCTGCGGCGTCGGTGTGTGCGCCGGCAACGCCGGAGAGATCGCATGCCTCGCCGGTGTCCCCACCGACACCTGCGACCCGTTCGCCGGCGCCGCCACCGACGACCAGTGCGACGGTCTCGACAACGACTGCGACGTAGCCGTCGACGAGGACGCCGTGCCGATCGTGACCGGAACCGACGTCGGGCTCTGCCAGACCGAGATCCAGACCTGCATCGGCGGCAGCTTCCAGATCACCCAGACGGGTATCGGCCCGGTGCCCGAGACCTGCGACGGGATCGACGAGAACTGCAACGGCGCACCCGACGACGGCGTTGCCGACCTCGTCAGCGGCAGCGACGTCGGCCTCTGCCAGATCGAGATCCAGAGCTGCATCGGCGGCAGCTTCCAGATCACCCAGACGGGCATCGGCCCCGCACCGGAGCTCTGCAACGGGCTGGACGAGAACTGCAACGGCACGCCCGACGACGGCGTCGCGGATCTCGTCAGCGGCAGCGACGTGGGACAGTGCCAGACCGAGATCCAGAGCTGCATCGGCGGCAGCTTCCAGATCACCCAGGCCGGCATCGGCCCGGCGCCCGAGACCTGCAACGGGCTCGACGACGACTGCAACGCGCAGCCCGACGACGGCATTGCCGACATCGTCACCGGGACCGACTCCGGCGTCTGCCAGACCGAGATCCAGAGCTGCGTCGGCGGCAGCTTCCAGGTCACCCAGACCGGTATCGGCCCGAGCCAGGAGACCTGCAACGGGCTCGACGACGACTGCAACGACGTGCCGGACGACGGCATCGACGACATCGTCACCGGGACCGACGTGGGCGCCTGTCGAACCGGGATCCAGAGCTGCATCGGGGGCAGCTTCCAGGTCACCCAGGTCGGCATCCCGCCGGCCCAGGAGACCTGCAACGGCATCGACGAGGACTGCGACGGCACCCCGGACAACGGCATCACCGACCTCGTCAGCGGATCCGACATCGGGGAGTGCCGTACCGAGATCCAGCGCTGCCTGGGCGGGAGCTTCCAGGTCACCCAGACGGGGATCGGGCCCGTCCCCGAGCAGTGCAATGGCCTCGACGACGACTGCGACACCGTTCCCGACGACAACATCCCGGACATCGTCACCACCACCGACACGGGCGAGTGCCAGGCCGAGATCCAGAGCTGCATCGACGGCAGCTTCCAGATCACCCAGACCGGGGTCGGCCCCGCCCCCGAGCAGTGCAACGGACTGGACGACGACTGCGACGAGCAGATCGACGAGGACATCGCCGATCTCGTCAACGGCTCGGACGTGGGCGCCTGTCGCGCCGAGATCCAGAGCTGCGTGGGCGGCAGCTTCCAGGTCACCCAGACCGCCATCGGGCCCACCATCGAGATCTGCAACGGCATCGACGACGACTGCGACACGGTGCCCGACGACGACATCGCGGACATCGTCACGGGGAGTGACGTGGGCGAGTGCCGAACCGAGATCCAGAGCTGCGTGGACGGCAGCTTCCAGGTCACCCAGACGGGCATCACGCCGGAGACGGAGACCTGCAACGGGCTCGACGACGACTGCAACGCGCAGCCCGACGACGGAATCGACCCGATCGCCACCGGCTCGAACCTGGGCGAGTGCCGCTCGGAGATCCGAGAGTGCATCGGGGGCAGCTTCCAGATCACCCAGACCGGCATCGACCCCGTCGCCGAGATCTGCAACGGCCTCGACGAGAACTGCAACTCCATCGTCGACGACATCGACGACATCGTGACGGGAAGCGACGTGGGCGAGTGCCGAACCGAGATCCAGAAGTGCCTCGGTGGCAGCTTCCAGGTCACCCAGACGGAGATCGGACCGGCACCCGAGGTCTGCAACGGACTCGACGACGACTGCGACGGATCGAGCGACGACGGCGTGGCGGACATCGCGACCGGCTCCAATGTGGGCGAGTGCCAGGAGGAGGTCCAGAGCTGCATCGGCGGCAGCTTCCAGGTCGTGCAGGCACGCATCGACCCCACCAGCGAGATCTGCAACGGGCTCGACGACGACTGCACCGGAGCCGTCGACAACGGTTTCGGACCCATCTCGTGCGGCACGGGAGTCTGTGAGGCCACGGTGGAGAGCTGCGTGAACGGCGTGCCCCAGAGCTGCGTGCCGCTGACGGGACCGGGGGAGGAGCTCTGCCTGGACGGCCTCGACGACGACTGCGACGGAACCGTCGACGACGGCGACGTCTGCGAGCTGGAGGGCTTCGATTCCTTCGCGGGCGACGTCGAGCTGGCGACCGTCGGCGGACTCGAGCTGGCACTGGTGGCCGCCGAAGCCGGCGGCCTGCGACTGCTGGAGTTCTCGGAGCTCGGTCCGGCCCAGGTCGGCGTACTCGACCCGGACACCTGCAAGGACGGCTTCGTCAACGTGGCCGCCTCGGTGCAGGACGTCGCGGCCGAGACCGAGAGCGGCTTCAGCTACCTGGCGGCCGGCCCCTGCGGCTTCTGGGTGGCGGACGGTGACTCCAACCCGGCGAGTCCTGTCTGGGTGGCCGCCATCGACACGCCCGGCTTCGCGCTCGACGTCGAGATCGTCGAAGAGGAGTCACTGCTCTTCGTCGCCGACCACAACGGCGGTCTCGAGACCTATGACGTCTCGAACCCGGCCGCGCCATCGCCCATGGGCCAGGTGGGACGCGCCAACGCCGGCTTCGGCGCCGCTATCGACGTCGACGTCTTCGAGGGCCTCGCCTACGTGGCGACCACCCGGGGGCTGCGCATCGTCGACCCCGCGAACCCGTTCTCACCCGTGCTGATCGGCGTGTACGACACTCCCGGCGCGACGGGGCCCGGACAGGACGTCGAGGTGGTCGCCTGGGAAGACGAGACCCACGCCTATCTGTCGGCCTTCCAGGAAGGCGTCTACATCCTCGACGTCACCGACCCCACCCTGCCCGAGCTGATCGGCACCATGCCGAGCCGCGTGCCCGGGGTGACGGCCGTCTACGAGACGACCGTCGCCGGCCAGCGGGCCTTCCTCGCCGAAGACAACCCCGAGCTCCGGATCTACGACATCAGCGACCCCGCCGACCCGATCGAGCTCGAGCCCTTCCCCGCCCGCGGCCACGTCTGGGACATCGCGGTCGACGGACCCGTCGCCTTCCTGGCCTTCGGCGAGGATCCCTTCGGCGAGACACCGGGCGCCGAGGCCGTACACGTCACCTTGATGGGCCTGCAGCCGGAAGACGTCGGCGCCGTTCCCGAACCGACGCGGGCTGCCCTGGTCATCGCCAGCCTCACGACTCTCGCCTGGCTACGAGCGCGAACACGCCGTCGCGGTGGGGCTCAGCGGTAGCGCTGGATCTGCTGCATCAGGCGCTTGCGCTCGCGCCGACGCCGCTCGACCTCCGGCTTCTTCTCGCGCTCCCCGTCGCGCTCCTCGACCTCGACGGACTCGGCTCCTGCCGACACCGCTGGCGGGACCCCGTCGAAGGGGTCCCTGGGCGCTGCTTCGGCCACGACTCCAGCCGCGTCTCCCCGGGCGGGTGCGCGCTCGTCGATCGCACGGCTCGACGGGAGTCGCTCCGGCTCTCCCCGCGACGGCTCGCTCGTCGCGACCGAAGCCTCTTCGACGGGCTCCGGGCTGGCGAAGATCTCCGCCTCGGCAGGAGCCGCCTCGGACGCGACCGCCTCACCGACAGGCACGAGGACCGGCGTGGCGCTCACGGCCGTGGCCGTGGCCGGCTGCGGCAACCGATCGGGAACGGACTCGGGAGCGGGGCGATCCCGCCGATCCGTCGGAGAATCGTCTGAAAGCTCGGGCCGGACGGACTTCACCGGCACGACCGCCGCCACCTCGACGGCGGCGGGGACCCCGGCTTCGTCCGG
>JANQSB010000047.1 GCA_028284295.1 Myxococcota bacterium
CGCGACACGCGCTACCAGCTGCGCCCCTTCCTCCCGCCCGGCTACCACGAGGAGTTCGATTTCCCCGAGATGCAGTTCGCGGTCCAGCAAACCGCGAACCTCGCGCCGCACGACGCCTATCGCCGCGCCACCCTCCAGTACCAGGGTCAGACCTCGCTCGCGCCGGACGGCTCGCTCCAGAACTACATCGCAGGTCGACCCTTCTCGGCAGAGCGGATCGCGGCGGCGCCGCCGCGCGACGCCGGGCTGATGGTCGGGTGGAACAACATCTTCCGCTGGCAGCACTACGGCTACCGTGCCGCCCCCGTGCCCATGGCCTACATCGCCCCCGGCAACGAGGTGCCCTCGGAGCACGCCGATGTGCTGACCGGAGGTGGCCGGGTCGAGCGGATGCTCGTCACCGAGTACCAACGCGTCTACCTGTCGCACCAGGCGGCGCTCGAAGACCAGGATTACACCGTGCGTGTCGCCGACGCCGACATCCAGCACTACAAGGACTGGATGCAGTTCACCGAGCCCTTCGACATGCGCGGGATGGCCTTCGTGATCGAGCGCTACCGCGATCCCCACGAACCGGACCAGGTGAACTCGTACCTGCCGACCGAGCGCAAGATCCGCCGGCTCTCGGCCAAGGAGCGCTCGGATCGCTTCCTCGGCTCCGAGATGACGATGGACGACTTCGAGGGCTTCTCGGGGCGTGTCCTCGACTACGACTGGCAGTACCTCGGCCAGAAGGAGGTCTTCCACGTCGTCGACTCGCAGCACCCGCACTCGGTGTTCTTCGGGCCGATGAGCCACGTCCCCAACGACCGCTGGCAGCTGCGCCGCTGCCACGTCGTCGAGACCCGGCCGCTCTTGCCCGGTCATCCCCACGCCCGCAAGGTGACCTTCTACGACGCCGAAACCTTCAACATCGCCCTCGTGCTCGTCTTCGACGCCGAGGACCAGCTGCTCAAGATCCTCTACACGATCTACGCGTGGCCGGGTGGCGCCCCGTCGGGCGATCCCGGCGGCACGGTGAGCCACTACCGCTCGAGCGTCGCGATCAACAAGCAGAGCCAGCGTTCCCTCGTGAACTGGTCGGAGTCGACGGAGATCCCGGAGATGAAGGCCTCCGCGGTGCGCCGGCTCTTCAACGTCTCGACCCTCACCGGCGGGCGCTAGCCCGCGCTCAGAAGCGCAGCTGCAGGTGCACCCCGAACAGGTGCGCCGCATAGTCCTGGTCGACGTGCGCGAGTACGACGGCGCGCCCGGAGAAGTCGGAGCGGAGCCCGCGCTGGGCGAAATCGCGCACCGATGAACGCTGGACGCGGTGGAAGAGACGCAGCGCGACGCCCTCCATCAGCTCCAGCCGCAATGTGTGTTCGAGCACGAGGTCCCGGTAGCGGAGCTCGGGAAAGCGGTCGCCTGCCTGGTCCGGGGAGACCGAGGCCAGCGCGCCTGCCGACGCGAAGTCGTAGCGGACCGATTCCACCGCGTGGTGGAGCCGGAGGTCGGACTCGAG
>JANQSB010000048.1 GCA_028284295.1 Myxococcota bacterium
CTCGTCGTCCACCTCCTCTTCCACGCGGCGCTTCTCCACCATCCGCACGCAGATGATCGAGGTCTCGTAGAGCAGCAGGATGGGCAGGCCGAGGCCGACCTGGCTGATGATGTCCGGCGGGGTCAGGAGCGCCGCCACGACGAAGGTGAGGATGATCGCGTACTTGCGGTTGCGGGCGAGCGCCTGCGACGTGACGAGGCCGACCCGGCCCATGAGCGTGAGCGCCACCGGAAGCTGGAAGCAGAGCCCGAAGGCGAAGATCAGCTTCATCACCAGGTCGAGGTACTCGCTCACCCGCGCCTCGAGCTGGATCGGCAGGCTGCCGTCGAGCCCCGTGGTCTCGAAGCTCAAGAAGAACTGCCAGGCGAGCGGGAAGATCAGGTAGTAGACCGTCGCCCCACCCAGAAAGAACAGCACCGGCGTCGCCAGCAGGAACGGCAGGAACGCCTCTTTCTCCTGCCGGTAGAGGCCGGGAGCGATGAACATCCAGAGCTGGCTGGCGACGAAGGGAAAGGTGATGAAGAGGCCGGCGAAGAAGGCCACCTTGATGTACGTGAAGAAGGCCTCGGCGAGGCCCGTGTAGATCATGCGCCGGCCAGTCTCGCCCTCGTAGATGGTGGCGAGCGGCTGGACCAGGAAGGCGTAGATCTGCTCGGCGAAGAGATAGCAGACGAGAAAGCCCAAGAAGACCGCCGCCGCCGAGTACATGAGGCGGTTGCGCAGCTCGACGAGATGGTCGAGCAGCGGCATCTCACGGTCGTCGATGTCCTTGAGCACGTCGGTGCCTTTCTCAGCGCTCCGGCGATGCCGGCTCGGGCACGCTCGGGGCGTCCCTGCGATCGTCGGGGCGGGCGTCCGCCGCCTCCACGGCGCCGGGCTTCTCCGCGGGCCGCGCCGGCTCGTCGACCTCGAAGGACGACTTCAGCTCACCCGTCGGATCGATCGCCTGTTCGACCCGCTTGCCGATCTGTGGGCGCTTCAGCTCGCGGTTCGCCTCCTCGGGCTGCTTCTTCATGTCGTCGAGCTCGGTCTCGCGCGCCATGTCCTCGAGCGCCCGCTGGAACTCGCGCGACAGCGAACGCGCCTTGCCGACCCAGCGACCCAGGTCGCGGGCGAGCTTCGGAAGCTCCTTCGGACCGAGCACGAGGAGCGCGATCAGGAGCACGATCCCCATCTCGGACCAGCCGAGATCGAACACGCGGGTTCTCCCCGAGGCCGCTTCGCCCGCCGTCAGCTCTTGACGGCTTCGTCCTTGCTCTCGCTACGGCTGACCTCGGTCCCCGCATCCTGGCCCAGGGCCTTGGACGGGCCGCTCGTGCCGTCCTCGTCGTCCTTCATGCCCTTGCGAAAGTTCTTCACGCCCGCGGCGACGTCACCCATGACCTTCGGCAGCTTGCCGGCGCCGAAGACGATGAGGACGATCAGCAGGATCAGCACCACCTGCCAGATGCCGATACTCATGGTTCAGTCTCCGTGATGCGGAACGGTGGCCGCCCGCGCTTGAGGTGCGGACCTTCGCAGATCCGAGGGGTCGCCGCAACGTCCGCCGCGGTCAGCCTCCAGGGAACACGAAAAGGTGTGCCGGGTCCACGGCGAGGACCACCTCTTCGCCCATGGCGACCGGCACACCGGGGGGCACCCGCGAGGTGATCGCCCAGCCGCCGTCGAGCGCGAGCTCGGCCAGCCGCTGCGGGCCCACGTCCTTGACGGCGAGCACACGGGCGCGGATCCCCTCGGCCGAGGGTGCGATACGCACGGCCTCGGGCCGCACCACCACGTCGACGGCGGTGCCGTCGACCAGTTCCGGTCGCGGCAGCGGTCCGAGCGGCGTCGAGACCACGCCGCCCACGGCCCAGCCCTTGAACCGCCTGGTGTGGCCGAAGAAGCCGCAGACGAAGAGGTCCGCGGGCCGGGTGTAGAGCTCGGCGGGCCGGCCCGACTGGACGATGCGGCCCTGTCGCATCACGTGCATGTGGTCGGCCGCGCGCAGCGCCTCGTCGGCGTCGTGGGTGACCAGCACCGTGGGCGTCCCGGTCTCGCGCAAGAGCGCCAGCACGAGCGTGCGCAGCTCCTCGCGCAGATGGGTGTCGAGGTTCGAGAAGGCCTCGTCCAGCAGCATCAGGCACGGACCCGGCGCAAGGGCCCTGGCGAGTGCCACCCGCTGCTGCTCACCACCCGAGAGCTGGTGCGGGTAGCGGTCGCCGTGGCCCGGAAGGTCGACCCGGTCGAGCCAGGCGTCCACCTGCGCCTCGCGCTCGCGCCGAGACAACCGGCCGAGGCCGAAGGCCACGTTCTTGCGCACCGTCAGGTGCGGGAACAGCGCATAGTCCTGGAACATCAGACCGACGTGGCGTCGTTCGGGCGGCACCGAGATGCGGTCGTCGGCGACGGTTCGCCCGCAGATGGCGATGCTCCCCTGCTGCAGCGGCTCGAGGCCCGCGATCAGGCGGAGCGTGGTCGACTTGCCGCAGCCGGACGCGCCGACGAGGGCATGCACCTCGCCCGCGCCGTCGCTGAAGCCGATGTCGCGCAC
>JANQSB010000062.1 GCA_028284295.1 Myxococcota bacterium
TCTGGTCGGCGACGAGATGTGGTTCGGACGCGAGCACCTGCCGCGGGTCGCCTGGCTTCTCGACGGCCGATCGGGCGAGCCGCCCGAGGTGGCCAACCGGAGCTTCGACCCGTGAGCCTCCTGGCCGAGCTCTCGAAGGCCCGCCTCGTGGTGCTGCTCGACCTGCGGCATCCCCTGGCCTGTCTGGCCCTGGAGCCCACTCTGGAGATGCTCGACGCGCTCGGTCTCGAGACGGGCCCCGACGTCGACTGGCTGCCCCTCCCGGTGCCGCCTCTGAAGGCGCCCGGAGATGCCGGCCCCGACGACGACCGGGGGACGCGCCATCGCCGTTATCGCGCCGAGGCCATCGCGCGGGAGATCCAGACCTACGGGGCCGCCCAGGGGCGGGTCCTGGAGGAGCCCTATCGCGACGGCCCGGCGGACGCGGCCGTCCGCGGCTGGTTGTGGCTTCGGGCCCGGCACCGCCCACGCCTGGTCGAAGGGCTGCGCGCGCTCTTCGACGCCTACTGGCGCGTCGATCTCGACCCGGCCGACGACGCACAGGTCGCGGCGGTTCTGGACGCAGTCGAAGCGGACGGGCCCGGCTTCCGCAGCTGGTCCGCCGAAGCGGGCGCGCGGGAGGCGGAGTCACTGGCGGGCCGCCTGCGCGAGATCGGTCTCTTCAACGTTCCGGCCTACGTGGTCGAGGACGAGGTCTTCTACGGCCGGCAACACCTGCCGATGATCCGCTGGATCCTGGAGGGACGGACGGGTCGGGTTCCGATCTAGGAGCGCGCGGCTAGAAGTTGGTCATGCCGCCGTCGACCGTATAGAAGGACCCGGTCACGTAGGCGGCGTCGTCGCTGCAGAGGAACGCGACCACGGCGGCCACCTCGTCGGGGGTTCCGTAGCGGCCGAGCGGGATCCGTTGCTCCAGGCCGGCCTTGACGGCCTCCTCGGCGCCCGGACCGAAGCCGCTCTCGAGTGAACGCATCATGCGCGTGTCGATCGGTGCGGGTCCGACGGCGTTCACGCGGATGCCGTCGGCGCCATGGCCGGCCGCCGCCGAGCGGGTGAGTCCGATGACGGCGTGCTTGCTGGCCACGTAGGGGGCGACCGTGGCGTCGCCCGTGACGCCGGCCACGGACGCCAGGTTCACGATCGCGCCCCCGCCGCGTCGGCGCATCTCCGGGATCGCCGCCTTCGTGCCGAGGAAGACGCCCTTCACGTTGACGGCCATCACCCGGTCGAAGACCTCCTCGGGCGAGCTCTCGAAGGGCGCCACCACGCCCTCGAAGCCCGCGTTGTTGACGAGCAGGTCCAGGCCGCCGAAGCGGCTTCGCGTCTCGGCGACGACGCGTTCCCAGTCGGACCAGCGGGAGACGTCGTGTGCGGAGACCATCAGCTCGGCGCCCGTCTTCTCGACCACCGCCGCCGTCTCCTCGATGTCGGCATCGGGAAGGTCGGTGGCGACGACCCGCGCCCCGCCCTGGGCGAGTGCGGCGGCGGTCGCCCGGCCGATCCCTCCAGCGGCACCCGTCACGAGCGCGACCCGACCCTCGAAGCGCATGCCCTGTTCCTCCCGTCCGTCCCGGCGTCCGGCTCGACGCTAGCCCAGGGCGGCTTCCGGGCTTCGCTCAGGGGGTGCGACGGGAGGAGCCGGCGCGCTCGCGCTTCCGTGGGGCAGGCGGCACGAATAGTGCCCGCAGATCGCGGACCTGCCCGAATTCGACGGTGCGATAGGTGAGGGTCGAGATGGCGGCGAGGAACGCGAAGTAGATCGCCAGGTTCGTCGCGGTGAACCCACCGGGTGCCTGCAGCCCGGCGCGCCAGAGCAGCATCCCGTGCCAGACGTAGAGGGAGAAGCACATCATTCCCAGGAGCTGCATCGGCCGGTTGGCCACCAGCAGGCGGAGCGGGCTCCCGAGTGGCGCGAAGAGCAGTCCGAGGATGCCGGCCGCGCACGCGAGCTGAAAGAGGTTGTTGAGCAGCGGGGCGAGCTCACGGGACAGCTGGCCGAGACGGATCGCGTCCCAGCCCACGCAGGTCAGCCAGCCGGCGACGGCCGCGATGGCCAGGGCAGCGAGGCGAGGCCCCGTACCCAGGGCGCGGTCCCGCCGGGCGACGAAGACTGCCGCCAGGACCATGCCGAGGGCGAAGTCGTCGAGCCGGCCCGCCAATCCGTCCTTCATCCAGTTGAGGACAGGATTCCTGCCCCAGAAGAAGGGTTGATTTCCGTAGAAGCGAAAGGTCGCGCTGAAGACGAGCGTGGCTGCGAAGAAGGTCCACAGCCCCAGCCGGCGTCGAAGGAGGAGCAGCAGGGGAAAGAAGATGCTCATCCAGATCTCGATCCCCAGCGACCACAGGACCCAGTTGTAGGCCGGGAAGAAGGTGTCGGCGCTGAAGTTGAACGTGGCGGTGAGCAGCATCGCGAAGCTCGTGACGCTTCGGGTCGGCGGCGGCGCGAAGAAGACGAAGCCGATCAGGCTGGCGAGGTAGTACAGGGGCAGCAGGCGCGCGGCACGCCGGAGATAGAAGGCGATGGCGTCTGGGCCCGACTCCATCCGTCGCCTCTCCTGCTCGTAGGGCAGGGCGAGCACGAAGCCCGAGAGGACGAAGAACAGGCTCACCCCGAGCCAGCCGTTCGAGAGCGGGGCCAGGGGAAGCCACTGGACACCACCGAGCTCGATCGAGCCGAAGCCGGGCGGCGTCCTGTGTGCGAACGCGTGGTGCCAGATGACGGCGCAGATGGCGAAGCCACGCAGGCCGTTGATGACCGTGAGGCGATCGCTCATGGATCGCCGAGGCTAGCGCCGATCGCGGTGCAGGCGGCGCGCGTGCCCCGTCCTAGGCCGGGGGCGGGGCGCTTGCGGCGGGCTTCTCTTCCGTGTCCTCGCGGCGGATCGCCTGGGGCTCGTTCATCTTGGTGCCGCCCTGGAAGAAGGCATGTCGCTGGATCTCGAGGCAGGCGGTCTCGATGTTGCCGTGCAGTCTCGCGCCCGAGTGGAGCACCATCTGGCGCCGCGCGCTGACGTCGCCGACCACGGCGCCCAGGATCTCCACCTCGCGTGCGCGCACGTCGCCGACCACCGAGCCCTGTGGCCCCACGACGATCTTCCCGTCCGTCGTGAGCTCGCCCCGGAACTCGCTGTCGATGCGGAAGTCGCCCTGGAGTGACAGCGTGCCTTCGAACAGGGCGCCCGCCCCGATGAAGGTCCCCGATGTCCGGGACGGGGTGACCGTCTCCTCGGGCTGGCGCGGCGTTTCGCCCGCGCTGACGCTCGTCCATCCCCACTGACTCCGGCCGTCGTTCGACATCGGTCTCGATTCTCCCGTCCTGGGGCGGCTCCCGGATCTGCCGGTGAGCTGCCGGTTCCTGAACCCGTCCATCGGCGCAGGAGCGGCGGCACTTGAATGGCCCCCGCCGGGGTGGCTCCTGTGGGCGCTAAGCTGCCGACAGGAGGTCTCGCCATGCTCTTCCGCAAGAAGGCCGAGATGCCGCGTCCCGACGAGGTGCTTCCGGGGCGCGAGACGAAGATGCCCGTCCCCGATCGCCACTACGTCCTCGACGCCCCGCTGCTGCCCCCCTTCCCGGAACGGCTCCAGCTGGGCCTGTTCGGCATGGGCTGCTTCTGGGGTGCGGAGCGCAAGTTCTGGGAGCTCGCCGGGGTCTACACCACGGCGGTGGGCTACGCGGCCGGCAGCACGCCGAACCCGAGCTACGAGGAGGTGTGCAGCGGCCGCACCGGGCACAACGAGGTGGTGCGGGTCGTCTTCGATCCGTCGGCCCTCTCCTACGAGCAGCTGCTGAAGGTGTTCTGGGAGAATCACGATCCCACCCAGGGAATGCAGCAGGGCAACGACGTCGGCACCCAGTACCGGTCGGGAATCTACGTCCACTCGCCGGAGCAGCGAGCCCAGGCCGAGTCGTCGCGCGACGCCTTCCAGCGGGCACTCGCCGACTCCGGCTATGGCGCCATCACTACCGAGATCCTCGATGCGCCGAAGTTCTACTACGCCGAGGACTACCACCAGCAGTACCTGGCGAAGAACCCGAACGGCTACTGCGGTCTCGGTGGGACGGGCGTCGCCTGTCCGGCCTGAAAGGCAGACTCAGGCCGGGGGGATGGCCGCGCCCCCGTCGATCTTGAGCACGGCACCGGTCGTGTAGGCCGACGCATCGCTCGCGAAGTAGAGCGCGGCACCGACGACCTCTTCCGGCTGTCCTCCGCGTCCGAGCGGGACGGCGCGCTCCAGCCCCTCGATCATGGCTTCCGGCCAGGCCTTGGAGATGTCCGTCAGGAAGGGTCCGGGCATGATGCAGTTCACCCGGACCCGGGGCGCGAAGGCTCGCGACAGTGCGATCGTGAGGTTGTTGAGGCCGGCCTTCGCGGCGCCGTAGGGCACCTCGGCGGGGGAGGGCGAGACCGCCGCCACCGTGCTGACGTTGATGATCGAGCCCCCCTGGCCTTCGGCCATCCGGGAGCCCAGCAGGCTCGACAGGCGGAACGGGCCGCGCAGGTTGACCGCCAGCACCTTGTCGAACAGCTCCTGGGTCACCTCCGGGAGGCTGCCGTAGGTCGGCGACATTCCCGCGTTGTTGACCAGGACGTCGACCTTGCCGAAGTGCCCCCACACCGTGTCGACGAGTGCGTCGCAGTCCTCCCAACGACCGACGTGGCAGGCGACGGGCAGGGCTTCCCGACCGGTCTCCTTCCGGACCTCGTCGGCCAGCGTCTCGCAGGCGTCGAGCTTGCGACTGGCGATCACGACGTCCGCCCCACGGCGCGCGAAGGCGCGCACCATGGCGGCTCCGAGTCCGCGGCTGCCGCCGGTCACTACGGCGACCCTTCCCTCCAGATCGAACGCGTCGCTCACGCTGCCTCCGTCTCCCCGCTCCCACTCGCTGCCGGAGCCGGGAGACTACTCGAGCCGGGCCGCGGGGCATGGCGCGGATCGGGCCGGATGCAGGCGTCGGGCTGCACGCCCCGCCAGCCCCTGCACCTTGGCTCCTGCACCTTTACGCGGGACCGCGAGCGGACCACCATCCCGCGGATGGAAGGGTCCACTCTCCGCGTGCGCCTGCCGGGTGCACTGGTCGCCTGCCTGGCCGTCCAGGTCACGGGATGGGCGC
>JANQSB010000067.1 GCA_028284295.1 Myxococcota bacterium
CGAGGAGCGAAGCTCCGACTCGTCCCGGTCCCATCGCCTTCTCCTTGTCCCTACGATCGGTCCCTGTGATCGGTACCTGGGATCGGTCTCTTCGCCGGCACCGCGGGCCTACTTCGGCTCGCGACCGTCGTCCGTCTTCGTCACGGGCCCACCGGCCTCGACCCAGCCCCGGAAGCCGTCGACCACGTGTGCGACCCCCTCGAGGCCCATGTCCTGCACCGCCTTCGTGGCCAGTGCCGACCGCCAGCCGCTCTGGCAGTAGAAGACCAGGCGCTTGCCGCTGGCGAAGACGTCGCGGTGGTACGGACTCTCCGGATCCACCCAGAACTCGAGCATGCCGCGAGGGGCGTGCACCGAGCCGGGCACGAAGCCCTCGCGCACCCGCTCGCGGATGTCGCGCAGGTCGATCAGGACCACCTCGGGATCGTCCACGAAGCCGAGAGAGTCCGAAGCGGAGAGCGACTCGACCTCGGCATTCGCCTCGTCGACGAGCTCCAGCGCGTGCTTCTTCATCTTGCCGGTCATGCCAGCTCGATCGTCGCCAGCTCGCGCGCGCAATTGAAGCGGACCGCCGGCCCGGCGACCCCACAGCCCCGGCTCACGTACATCGTCGAGCCGTGCATCTGGTAGAGGCCTCGCGTGTGGCTCGTCATGATGCGCGCCAGGTTGAACCTCTGGCCCGCCCGGAAGGGCAGAGCGAGCTGGCCGCCGTGGGTGTGACCCACCAGGACCAGCGGAAAGCCCAGCTGCGCGGCCTGGGCGAAGGCCTGGGGACGGTGCACGAGCAGCAGCGTGGGACCGTCCTCCGCACGACGACCGGCGAGCTCGTCGAGCGACTCGAGATGGACGCTGCGATTGGTCCAGTCGCGGCCCGGGTCCTCGACTCCGGCGATGTAGAGCGGCGCTTCGCCCGGAAGCCGCTCCAGCTCGTCGCGCAGCAGCCGGATGCCCGGTGCCAGTCGCCCCATCGCCTCGGCCACGGTCTCTGCGCCGGTGTGGATGTCGTGGTTGCCGAGCACCGCGAAGACCCCGAGCCGGGCACGCAGTCCGCCCAGACGCCGTGCACCGTCCTCGACGTAGCTGGGGTCGAAGTCGAAGATGTCTCCCGTCAGGGCGATCAGGTCGGGCTCGAGAGCGTTCGCGTCGCGCACCAGCGCGTCGAGCCGGTCGCCCTCGAGACCGTTGCCGATGTGCAGGTCCGTCAGGTGCACGATGCGGAGCCCGCGGTGGCTCTCGTCGAGGCCCTCGATCGGGACCACCACGTGGGTCCGGTCGACCTTCTTCTGGCCACCCGTGAAGGCCCAGGTCGCGGCCCCCGCCACCGCGCCCACCCAGGCCACCGAGACCGAACGGAACAGGAGCTCGGCGCCGTCGGGCCCGAGACCCAGCCAGCCCAGCAGCTGCGCGACGGGCAGCACCGCGAGCCAGCTCAGCACCACCGCCAGTCCGACGAGCAGGGTGCCGATGCCGACCGCCATGTAGAGCCTCGCACCGTGCCGGGACTCGCCGCCCGAGAGCCGCATGCGCCGCAGGACCGGCACGGTGGCCAGGTTGGCGACGACCAGCACGACCAGCAGGGGCCAGAAGACGGAGGCCGGGAGGCCGTCGCCCCCCAGCAGCACCACCGACACCCACTGCAACACCAGCGCCTGCATGACGCCCAGCAGACCCGCCAGGGTACGCCACAGGTTTCCGAACACGATGCGTCGCAGGGCGCTTCGCGGCTCGAAGCGCGCGCGACCGCGCACGCCGTCGGCGGCGGGAGTGGACGGGTTCGGGGTCTGCGGATTCGCGGCGCTCGTGGTCATGGCTAGAAGCGGTCCGCGGGCCAGAAGACGAAGCTCTCGGGGGGCAGGACCCGCTTGAGGAACTCGGCTTCCGTCTCGTCCGAACGGACCGGGACGTCGAGCCGGGCTCCCAGGGCCGCGGAGTCCAGACACTGGAGCATGTTCTGCGGATCGTCCACCACCTGGGCGGTGATTCCCCGGCGCTCGAGGGAGACCGTGAGC
>JANQSB010000074.1 GCA_028284295.1 Myxococcota bacterium
TCTCGGTCTTCCACCAGGCGCGCGGCGAGCTCGACACCGCGGTCGAGCTGGGAGACCGCATGCTCGGCCTGGCCGATCAGACCTCGAGTGCTTCGCTGCGTGTGTCTGCCGACCTCTCCCTCGGCATTCCGCACTTCTGGACCGGCCGCCCCGCGCGTGCGGTGGAGCATCTCGAGCGAGCCGCAGAGCTCTACGACCCGGTCAAGCACCGGCCCCTCGCCTTCGCCTACGGACAGGACCCCGAGGTCTCGGCGCGCTCCTACCTGGCGCTCAGCCTGTGGCAGCTCGGTGCGGTCGATCGGGCGGTCGAGCAGGTGGACCTCGCGGTCGAGAACGCCATCGACGATCTGACCCTGGCCTTTGCACTCACCTGGGCGGGCTGGCTGGCCCAGCTGCGCGGAGATCCGGCTTCCGTCGGCCGACGCGCCGCGCAGATCGTGGAGATCGCCCAGGAGCGCGGCTACGTGCTCTGGCACGGTCTCGGCGCGGTGCTCGGCGGCTGGGCGCGGGCCGCGGACGGCGATGGCGCCGGCATCGCCCAGCTCGAGCAGGGGCTGGGCGAGCTCGCCGGAACCGGGACCCACGTGGTCGGACCGGGCATCGTCGGGATCTACGCCGACGCCCTCGTGACCGCCGGTCGTGACCCGGACGCGCTCGGTGCGGTCGAGCACGCGATCGGGCTCGCCGAGCAGGGCAAGGTGCCCTACATGCTGGCCGAGCTTCGCCGCCAGCGCGCCGAGCTGCTGCAGCGCATCGACCCCTCCCGCAGGGAAGAGACTCGCGTGCTGTTCCAAGGTGCCCTCGAAGAGGCGCGCAGTCGGGGAATGAAGAGCTTCGAGCTGCGCGCGGCGATGAGCCTGGCGCGCTGGCTGGCGGAGGACGGGCAGGCCGAGCTGGGTCACGACTTGCTAGTCGGCGTGTACAATGAGTTCGGCGAGGGGAAGACGACCGGGGACCTGCGAGCCGCCCAGCAGCTGCTGGAAACGCTCTCCTGACTCCCCTCCGCGCTCCCCTTCGGGACGGGAAGGTTGTGGGGAGGGCAGGGCGGGTGTCACGACTGGACGGGCTTCGCGCATGGCGACGGCGCTTCGTCAAGAAGCACGGCAAGCACGCCATCCGGGGGCTCGCAGGCTTCTTCGCGAGGCAGTCGCGGGTCGGCGACCCGGCCGTGTTCGATCCGGCGCGCTTCGCGTGGTCTGCCGGCCTGCGGGCCGACTGGAAGCTCGTGCGCGACGAGGCGCTCCGGATCCTGACCCGCCTGGAGGAGCTCCCCGGCTTCGCCCAGCTCTCTCCGGACCAGCGGAAGATCGCGCCGGAGGACGGAAGCTGGAAGACCTACTTCTTCCACGGCATCGGTCTCAGCGATCCCGACGCGTTGGCCTCCTGTCCGGAGACGGCGCGTCTGCTGGCCACGATCCCCGGCCTCGAGACGGCCTTCTTCTCGGTCCTTCCCCCCGGCGCGCACATCAAGCCCCACTGCGGCATCACCAAGGGGATCCTGCGCGCGCACCTGGGCCTGGTGGTCCCCGGGGCCGACGGCTGCCGCATGCAGCTCGGCGACCACGAGCTCCGCTGGTCCGAAGGCGAGCTCATCGTGTTCGACGACACCGTGCTCCACGAGGTGTGGAACGACAGCGACGGCTACCGGGTGGTGCTGCTGATGGACTTCCGCCGCCCCATGCGCTGGCGCGGCGCGCTGGTGATCGCGCTCTTCCTCAGAGCGCTGCGCCTGACCGGGTACGTGCGGGACAGCGTGCGCAACCACGCCGTCTGGAAGCGGGGCTGGGACGCTCAGGCCCCGGGTTGAGAGAGGGCCGCAGCGACGGCGGCGGTCTGCCGATCCAGCTCCGCATCGGGCATCTCGGGATGGCAGGGGAGGATCACGAGCCGCGCGAGTGCATCCCTGGCGTTCGTCGGCTCGAGCTTCGGCCGGTCCGGGGGCGCTGCCACGCTTCGTGAACGAGGAAGGGTCGATGCGTCGAACCCGGCCCGCCGCAGGCGGGCGATCAGCGCCTCCGGGCGGTCCGCGAGGATCGGGAAGACCCAGTAGTCGTGTCGCGGGTTCTCCTGGCCGGGCAGGGTCACGATCTCCCCGAGCCTCGCGGCCAGCGCCTCTCCCCGGGCGCGCCGGCTCGCGATGCGAGCCGTGGAGAAGGAGCGGATGCGTCGTTCGAGCAGGGCGAGCTGCGCCGCGCAGGGGCGCTGCCTCAGCTTCTCGTCGCTTCCCAGCTTCGCGACGCCCCGGACCGAGTCCGCGATCGGATCTTCGTAGTCGCGGCCGAGGCCACGGAAGATCGCCGCGACCGCGCCCAGCACCCCCGGT
>JANQSB010000085.1 GCA_028284295.1 Myxococcota bacterium
GATCCTGCGCGAGCGCCAGACGGATCCCTCGGCCCGGGAGCGCCTGAGGCGCGCCGACGATCTCATGGCCCGCGGCCGCAGCGCGGATGCCATCCTCGCCTACGAGCAGGCCCTCGAGGCAGGGCTCGAGGCCGAGGAGGCCCGCCACGCGCGCCTGCAGCGCGGACACGCCCTGTTCCGGATCCGTCGCTACAGCGAGGCCACCCAGGCCTTCGCCGCGCTCGGCGCCCTGCCGGAGGCGCGCTTCTGGCATGCGAGATCGCTGGCTCGATCGGGACGCATCCAGCCGGCGATCCGCTCCTTCGAGGCGATCGGCGAGGCGAACGATCCCGAGTACGCCGCCTGGGCGCTGTACCTCGCCGGCACCCTGCTCGAGGACCGCGGCGAGACGGACCGCGCGATGACCCACTACGCACGGGTGGCCGAGCGCGACGACGGAGCGCGGGGACGCAAGGCCCTGTGGCGGATGGGCTGGGGCGCCTATCGCCAACAGGACGTGACGCGTGCGCGAGAGGTCTTCCGCCAGATGTCCGACCGCTCGGAGGAGCCCCTCCAGGCACTGCGGCCGCGCTACTGGGCCGCGCGCGCCGCCGAGAGCGCGGGCGACCGCACGACGGCGCAGGCGGAGTACCGTGAGCTCGCGAGCGCCTGGCCCCTCTCGTACTACGGCTGGCGCGCCAGCGAGCGCCTGGGGGCGGACCCGGACATCGCCAGCCGCAAGCGCCTCGCCGTCGGCAGCTCCCGGGTTCCCGTGCGACAGCTGCACCGGGTGGAGGCGCTGCTGCTCGCAGACCTGCGCGACTTCGCGCAGGAGGAGCTGGTCCCGATCGGCTCGCGGGCCCGCGGACTCGAGGACCGGAAGTCGGTCGGACGTCTGTACTGGCTCGCCGGCGACTACCACCGCGCCCAGCGCCTGGTGGTCGACGCCTACGAGGAGTCGCTCTCGCGCGGGGTCCAGCCCCAGAACCGGGTGCTGTGGCAGCTCTCGTGGCCGGCCGCCTACCGCGACATCGTGCGCGAGGTCTTCCCCGACGACGCGGCGATCGACCCGGCACTGGTCTGGGCGATCATGCGCGAGGAGAGCGGCTACCGGCCCTGGATCACGTCGTCGGCCGGCGCGCGCGGTCTGCTGCAGATCATGCCCGAGACCGGCGAGCAGCTCGCGCGACGCAACGGACTCGCCGACTTCGACGCCAACGACCTCTACACGCCGGAGGTGAACATCCGGCTCGGCACCGCCTACCTCGACGAGCTGAGCCGCCGCTTCCCCGGCCGCATCTCCGCGGCCATCGGCAGCTACAACGCCGGGCCGCGCGCCGTCAACAGCTGGCTGCGCGGCGAGCAGGCGCGGCAGGACGACGACGTGTGGGTCGAGGAGATTCCCTACGACCAGACCCGCTCGTACGTGAAGCGGGTCCTGCGCAGCCTCCACGTCTACCAGCAGATGTACGGCGACGCGGCGCTCCTCGGCGCCGCGGCAGGCGCGGCCTCCCGCGAGAGCTGAGCCCGAAGCGGACGGACGCGCCTCCTGGTGCCCCAGACCTAGGACGGCGCCCCGCTCATCGCCTGGAGCACGTTCGCGCGACTGCCCAGGGTGTGGGCGATGCCGGAGAGCAGCGAGAAGACCCGCGCCACCAGCACGAAGTCGCTCGGCACCTCGGCCACCGGATCCTCGCGGATGGCCTCGAAGAGCTCGTCCGTCATGTCCTCGGTGAACTCGCCCTCGAAGGCACCCGTGTCGCTGCGGGCGATCATCCGCCGCGCGATCGCCAGGAAGGTGGTGTTGTCGCCGCTCTTCGACCGGAAGCCCAGCTCGTCGAAGGCGCGCAGCATGGCCGACTCGTTGAAGGTCATGAGCGAGAACATCAGCTCGAAGAGCCCGAGCCCGAAGCCTTCGGGCAGCTCCTTGGAGAGGCCGAAGTCGAGCACCACCACCTGGCCCTCGGGCGTCACGAAGAGGTTGCCGGGGTGCGGATCGGCCTGGAAGAAGCCCGCGGCCAGGATCATGCGTACGTAGACGTGCATCAGGTCCTGCAGCACGTCGGCGGGGTCGAGGCCGGCCTTCTCGAGGGCGGCCTTGTCGGTGATCTTCATGCCCCCGACGAGCTCCATGACGAGCAGCCGCCGGGTGCTCCACTCGCGGATCATCTGCGGCACCTTGACGTGGGCATCGTCCGCGAAGAGCTCGCGCACCCGCTCCGCGCAGTCCGCCTCGCGAACGAAGTCGAGCTCGTAGGAGAGGTGCGTGGTCAGCTCGGTCAGCAACGGCAGCAGCTCGATCGGCTGGGGATCGAAGTACTCGTAGACCCGACAGACCCGGCGCATGTTGGCCAGGTCGGTCCGGATGATGTCCTCGATGTCCGGGTACTGGACCTTGACGGCCACCTCGCGGCCGTCCTGGAGCCGGGCGCGGTGCACCTGGGCGAGCGAGGCCGACGCGATGGGCCGCTCCTCGAACTCGACGAAGACCGCGTCGAGCGGCTTGCCCAGCTCGCGCTCGACCACGCCCCGCACCACCTCGAAGGACTTCGGCGGCACCGCGTCGTGGCACTGCTTGAGGCGGTCGATGAACTCCTTCGGGAACATGTCCGATCGGGTCGCGACGGCCTGGCACATCTTGATCATGACCCCGCGCAGGTCGAGGGCGAGCGCGAGGATGTGACGGGCGGCCCGTTCGTGGGTGGGGGAGAGCTCGGCCTCGGTGCGCGCGGGGCGCCGGGTCAGTCGACGCCAGTAGCCGGGGACCTTGTAGAGCGACCACACCACGCCCGCGGTCCATCCGACCCGCAGGCTGCGGCGAATCCGGGTGGGGAGATTCACGACCCGCTCAGGCGGCGTCCGCCGGCTCGAAGCCCGTCTGGCCCGGCGGCGTCCAATCCGAGTCGAGCGCGTCGAACTCCTCGAGCAGGCGCTTCGGGTTCGAAGCGACCTGCATCGCCTGGACGAGGCCCTCGCGAATGTCCTCCCGCTGGTCGCTGCGACGGGTCCGCGTCATCTGCTTCAGGATGCGGTGCAGCAGACCGTCGACCACCTCGCGGCCGGCGATCTCGCGACCGTCGACCGTGCGGATCGTCCGCGCACGCGCCTCCGAGAGCGCCGTGCGCAGGTACTCCACGTGCGGCTTCTCGTCGGACTGGATGTTGCGGACCATGCCGCCGGCGACCTCGGGCTCGGCCGAGACCTCCGGGTCGGAGAGCACGTCGATGCCCCACTGGAAGGTCCCTTCCGCGAAGACCTCCACCACGAGGACGTTGGACATGAAGCCGAGCATCCGCTCGAGATCCGGATCGATCTGCGGGAAGGCGGCCTCGGGGCGGCTGCCGCGGCCGCGGCGGCCCATCAACCGCATCAGCACGTCGCCCGGGATCTTCGGGTTCTCCAGTGCGGCGTCGCGGGCGGCCTCCCACATCTGCTTGTGCCCACCCTCGTCCCGGTATCCCGACTCGTCGCGCGCATGGGCCTCGAAGAGCCCGCGGCGCAGATGCGCGAGCGCGGTGCCTTCCAGCGGCTCGACGAAGAGCGAAGCCAGGTCCGGAACCCGAACGTCCCGGATCATCGCCCCGAAGCCCTCGACGATGGAGATGATCGTGAGTGCGCGGACCACCGGCTCGCGCACCCCGTTTCGCAGCAGGAGCTTCGCCTGCTCGACGTTCGGATACTGGGGCGGCATCAGCTCCGGAGCGATCTCGAGCAGCTCGCCGCCCTCGCTCGCCAGCTGCGACTGCCAGGCCCGAATGGCGGGGCTCCGGTGCAGGGTCCGCGGGGAGCGGTAGCGGCCCTCGTCGTCGAAGCCCCCGTGACAACGCACACCGTTCGCGATCAGCGGCTCACGGTAGTCGCCACTCGCGAGCAGCTCCTCGGGGGTGAAGGTGGTGCGACCTTCGGATTCGGCGGTCGGCATCCCGGCTCCTTCCTCGCTCGACGTGTCTGCGCTTCCCCCGGAACGGATCGGAGTGTAGCCGCGCACCCCGTCAGATCGAATCCGTTGCCGCCCCGCAGGCCCTCCGGTAGCCTGCTGCGCCCTCGGTCCTCCGTGCCGTCTCCAGGACGCACTCCCGGGAGCATCGCCTTGTCACGCGGCGTCGGGCTCGACTTCGGCACGACCAACAGCGCCCTTGCCCTGGCCGAGCTCGGGCAGGATGCGCGCGTCGTCCGCTTCGCGGCGCCGGGAGGCGAGACCGAGTCCTTCCGCTCGGTGCTCTTCGCCGGGCATGCCGAGGGCGACCCCGGCCCCGTCTCGGTCGCCGGCCCGATGGCCATCGAGCGCTACCTCGAAGCCGAGGGCGAACGCCGCCTGCTGCAGTCCCTCAAGGCCTTCCTGGCCAGCCGCCTCTTCACCTCCACCCGGCTGCTGGGCCGGACGACCACCCTGCAGGAGATGATCGCTCGCATCGTCCGGGGCCTGCTCGACGAGGCCCGCGGACAGCTCGGTGAGCTCGCCGCGGCCGACACGACGCTGGTGATCGGGCGGCCGGTGCGCTTCGCCCGTTCGCGAGAGCCCGGCGACGACGACTTCGCGCGCGACCGGTTGGCCGAGTCCCTCCGGACCGCGGGAATCGAGCAGTTCCGCTTCGAGTTCGAGCCCGTCGCAGCCGCGTACCACTACGAACGCTCCCTCGACCGCGACGAGCTGGTCCTGATCGCCGACTTCGGGGGCGGCACCAGCGACTTCTGCCTGCTTCGCGTCGGCCCGGGAACCCGCGGCCGGGCGAGACGCCCCGAGGACATCCTCGGGACCGAGGGCGTGGCGATCGCGGGGGACGCCTTCGGGGCCCGGATCGTCCGCCACGCGGTGGCGCCGCAGCTCGGGCGCGGCACCCAGCAGCAGAAGCTCTTCGGCAGCCCCGTCCCCGTTCCGACGTGGATCTACCGCGACCTCGAACGCTGGCATCACCTCTCCTTCCTCCGCTCTCCGAAGACCCTCGGAGTCCTCCACGACATCCTGCGGCACTCGCTCGAGCGGGAGAAGATCGAGGCCCTGCTCCACCTGGTGGAGAACGACCTGGGCTACGCGCTGTACCGCGCCGTCGAACGCACCAAGACCGAGCTCTCGCAGCAGGACGAGTCCTGGCTCCGCTTCGACGACCCCCCGACCGTCATCGAATCGCGGGTCACCCGCGCCGACTTCGAGGACTGGATCGCCGACCTGCTCTCCGAGATCGAGGCGTGTGCGGATCGCGTGCTCGAACGAACGGGGACCTCCCGCGACGCGGTCGACCGCGTCTTCCTGACCGGTGGCTCGTCCTTCGTTCCCGCGGTGCGCCGGATCTTCGTCGAGCGTTTCGGCGAGGAGCGGATCCGAAGCGGCGGCGAGCTCATCTCGGTCGCCAGCGGGCTCGCCCTGCGGGCCCTCGACTCCGGGTAAGCTCCGGTCATGCTCGATGCGACCCCGACGAAGCTCCTGCTGGCAGCGGCCCTGGCCGTCGTGCTGGCCGGCCCGAGTGCGGCCGAGGACCCGCCCGAGGACCGGCAGCAGCTCGCCGCCGAGATCGCGGCTCTGCGCGAGCAGCTGAACGGGACGGTCGGCGAGCCGCGAGACCCGGCCGGGAGCGCCGAGCTCGGCCTGCTCGAACGCCTGGACAGCCTCCTCGTCCGCAAGCAGGCGCTGATCGACGACCAGGCCCGCCTGACCCGCGCGGAAGCCGCGATGCAGACCAAGCTCTCCGCGGGGCCGGCGAGCGACGTCTCCGACACGCCCCCCTACCCGGTCGCCCTCCTCGACCTGCTCGGCGACGCGGTCGACGCACTGGCGCAGCGGAGCGAGGTGCTCGCCAGGGCCGAAGAGGCCGCGACGGACGCCCTCGAGCAGGCGCGCCGCGGACGCGAGGGTGCGGAGCGCGAGCGACGTCGCGTGCTCGAGGAGGCCGACCGCCGCGAGGATCCGATCGAGCGCGCCCGCGCCACCGCAGCCTTGCGGGTGGCGGAGATCGAGCTGCGGATCGCGCGCACCCGGGAGCGGATCGCCGAGCTCGAGCTCGACGGCGCGCGTCGCGACCGTGCGCTGCACGAGAGCAACCTCTCGATCACCCGCGCCGCCCTCGAGTTCGTCGAGGAGCGCCTCGACCTCACCCCCGAGCTGCGCGAGCAGCTGCTGCTGGGCCTCACCGAGCGGGAGCTCAACCTTCGCAGCGAGCGGGAGCGCACCACCCAGGACCTCGAGCGCGCCCAGGCGCGAAGACTCGCCGCGGAGCAGCGCCGCGACCGGGTCGAGCAGGTGACCCCCGTGATGCTCGCCGAGGCCGACGCGCTCGCGGCCCAGCACGAGACCCTGCAGCTCGAGCTCGCGACCCTGGGGCGGCAGGAGGAGCGCCTCGAGCGCGTACGCGAGCTGCGCGAGCGCCGCTATCGGGCCCTGGCCGGCGAGGCGACGCGCCCCGAGATGCGGGGCTGGGAAGGAGAGCTTCGCGGCTTCGTGGCCGAGCTCGACCGGAGACGACAGGTCGAGGAGGGCCGCATCGCCA
>JANQSB010000116.1 GCA_028284295.1 Myxococcota bacterium
GCCCCCCGGACCCGTCGAGCCAGTCGAACCACAGCAGGATGCGCGGGCCGCTGGTGCCGTAGACCTCCTTGGCGACCAGGGCGTCCCAGATGGCCTGGCGGCTCCGGTCCCGGCTGTGGACCGCGACCAGGCCCCCCGGATACATGAAGCTGGCACCCCGCTCGGTGTCCAACAGGTCGCGGAAGCCGCGGAGGTCCTCGGAGACGGGCACCGCCCGCGCCGGGTCGTCCTGGCTGCCGTGGGTATAGGGCCGGACGACGCTCTCCCAGCCCCGCGAAGCCAGCCCACGCGAATCGGTCATGTCCCGGCGGAGGACCTGCTTGTAACCCGTGCCGGGCCGGGCCGAGTGGTTGTCGCTGGAAGCGATGAAGCCGAAGCGGAAGCGCTGGGGACTGCCGTCCCCGTCCGGCTCGTCGAAGTTCGAGACGGCCAGGGCGTACTGTGCGCTCTCTCCTGGACGCAGGTTCATCGCGGGCTTGAAGCAGTCCCGGCACTGGTCGCAGTCCAGCCAGTCCTCGGGGCGCGCGTCGGGCAGCACCCGATGGAACGAGGTGCCGGCGGCGAGGGTGACGCGCCGGGCCTCCTCGACCCGGGCCTCGCACTCGTCGGCGGAGAGATCGCCGCAGCGCTCGCGCACGATCTCCCCGGCGCGCCAGCAGCACGCGAGGTAGACGGCCGTCGGTGCCGGACACACGCGCGCGCCGCTCTCGTCGACCGCGTACTCCGGGAGGTCCCGATACTCCTCGGAGTTCCCGTGTCCGGAGTAGACCTCGATCAGGCCTTGTCGCGAGCCGTCGTGGGCGCTTCGCGTCAGCTGGTTCTGGATGCTCGCGCCCGGCGGTGCGTGCACGCCCCACGCGAGTCCGTGCGGGATGACCAGGGAGTCGAGGTCCCACTGCGCGAGCTTCTCGAACAGCAGGTCCGGCGTCTCGGCATTCTCCCGGCAGTCGGGCGGCAGGGAGCGCGAGTCGACACCCTGCTCACAGTCCGGCATCAAGGCCATGCGCCGAACCCACCACAGGAAGTCGCCATAGATTCCCGTGCCCATGCGCGGCAACCAGGACAGCACGGCCATCGCGCCCGTCCCCTGCGCGCGATCGATGGTTCCCTGGGGCAGGGAGGTGATGGGCCGGGCCGCGATCTCGTCCTCGCCGAGGCCGCGGAAGATCACGTTCTTGTGGCCGTAGTGCTTCTCGGGCGTGCGTCCGACCTGTGTCCACTCGTAGCCGACGAAGGGCACCAGATCGGGATCGGCGGGGTCTCCCGCGCGCTCGCTGCACTCGATGATGCTCTCGCGGGTGGCAGCCCAGCGCTCCGGGGTGAGGGCCTCGGCGTGATCGTTGATGGAGAAGAAGTCGAGAGCCGCACAGTGGCGGGCGAAGTCACAGGCGTCCGCCGGAGGCCCCACTCCTTCGCCGCCGTACATGGGCAGCGCGTACACGAAGGCGTCGATCGAGTAGGTGGTGTGGACGTGAAGGTCGCCGAACAGGATGGCGCGGGCTCCGGGCGCCACCGCGGCCTGCCGGGAGCGGCTCTCCTCCACGGCCTGCGCCGAACGGGATGCCCCTTCGATGCGTCCGGGGTCGAGCTCCCGGCCCCCGCACGCCACGACGGCCAGTCCAGCCAGGACGAGCGGCCACGCCGAAAGCCTGCTGCTCAGCGCTTCGAGCTTCACTTCGCTCGCCCCCACCAACCCCCCGGAACAGCATTGGAAAGCCGGGGCAGTCGCCGGCCGGCGCGCGAGCCGCCGGGCGACCGGACCCCGGCCACCACCCTACCGGAGGATTCGGGAGCGCGCGCGTCCGCGCGAGCGTTGCTTCAGGGCGGGCAGGCCGACCCGGGATGGGTGGGCCGTGCCGCAGGGCGAATCCGACCGGTTCGCCCGCTAGGCGTCGACGATCTCGGAGACGACGGTCGCTCCATCGCTCGCGGTGCTGACACCCGCGAGACCCCCGAGCATCTCGTCCAGGTAGCGCCGCGCCGTGGGTGACAGCTCCTGGAAGGTCATCAACAGACCGCGCGGACCGTCGTCGCGATCGACGCGAACCTCCACCACCAGCGGCGTCTCGTGGCCGGGCACGTGGATCGCGATCTGCAGGGTCTGTCCGAGGGACAGGGTCGACGTGGGATCGACACGCATGCCCGCCGTCGAGATGTCGCGACCGACCAGGACCCGGGTCGCCTCCTCGCCGAGCGCGATCACCCGGCGACGGAACTCGTGGCGCGCGTCGCGCCGACGCTCCTCCCCGTCCGGGGATCCCGGACGGCAACCCCCCTCGGACGCGTCCGGGCTCTCCGCATCCGTGCCGCCCCCGAGCCGGATCACCGAGCGCGCGACTCGCTGCCCCTCGCTCGGATCGCTGGGGCGGGACCGCTCGGCATGGCGGGCGGTGGCTCCCGCGAGCACCGCCGGCCCGCGCTCGTGTCGCTTCATCAGGTCCTTCAGGCGCAGGGTCTCGACCGCGCCGGGCGGGTCGAACACGACGCACACCTCGTGGGCGCCATCGTCTTCCTGGGCGCGCGCCGTCCTGACCACGCGCCCGGCCAGGGTGAGGGCGCGCTCCTGCATCAGCTCCCCGGGAAGACGCAGCTTGAGCCGCTTGCCCACCGACACCGGACGGTCGGACAGGAAGCGGCAGTCCCGCTCGGAGATCTCGGCGAGCAACGCTCCGCGCTTGCGCCAACCCGTCTGGAAGTGGATCGCCGCCCCGACGCCCACCCGGCGGGTGCTGCGCTTCTCGGGTCCGCGATAGATGCAGTGCAGCAGCAGCAGGCGCAGCGCCGCCGGATGGAAGGGTCGTCGCACCATCCACTCGATGCCACCGCGGGAGAGCATCGATCGCAGGGTCCGCGCCTCTCCCTCGAGGATCGCCACCCGGATCGGGCCGTCGCCCTCCCCGGCCTCGAGCCGGTCCAGCAGGTACTGGGGACCGGAGACGACGATGGCAGCCGTTCCGTAGGCGTCGACGGAAGTCGCCGCGGGAGTGGACTCCACGAAGCCGAGCTCCAGTGCGTCGAGCAGCTGCCGCACGTCGGCCAGCTCGCCAGCGTGCACCAGCAGGATCGCACCCGGCGCTTCCAGATCCACCATGCCACCACCGTGCCCCCCGGGACGAATGCGGAGGACGTCAGCCCCTGGATCGGCAGGATCGGGGCCATGCTGAACCCCGGAGGAGCGAGCGGTCGTGCGGCGCAGCGGGTCCTGCGGCCGTCCGGAGCGGGGTACCGGATCAGAAGCGGTAGAGGATCCCGCCGCCGAAGGTCGCGTGCTCGTAGCGCTTCACCTCGCCGGTGGGCAGGAGGTACGAGGCCTCTCCGTAGAGCGCCCAGCTGGGGGTCAGGTACACGTCGAGTCCGGCTGCCGACCGGAAGGCGAAGTCGTCGCGGCGGCCACTGCGGCGATCGGCGTCGATGTCGAGGAAGCCGATGCCGGCCATCAGCCATGGCTCGACCCGCCCCAGCGGAGCGATCGCCTTGGCGTTCACCGTGACCACGAAGCCCTTGACGTCGTTCCCCTGCTGGCTGGAGTCGTCGAAGGCGGTCAGCACCTCTCCCAGCAGCTCGACCGCGAGCCACGGGTATCCCCGGTAGCCGGCCCGGAAGGCGATGCTCGCCGAGTCGTCCTGGTCGCCTTCGTCCCGGAAGTTCTCGAGCGCGAAGGCGCCGCCGAGTCCGAGGTAGCCGCCGTTCCGGGAGAACGACGGGATCTCCTCGGGCTCGTCCGCATCGTCCGCCAGGGGACGGACCTCGGCCGAGAGCGAGTCCCGCGGAGGCTTCGCACCCGCGGGCTCCGTTCCGGACGACTCTCCGGAGAACGAATCGCGAGCCTCGGCCGGACCCTGCGCGGCGGCCGGTCCAGCGACGAGCAGGGCGACGGCGACCAGCACGGGATGGACTCGACTTGCGATGTGGCGACCCATCTTCTCCCTCGGTGGCACGATAGCTCACGGGCTCTCTAACCTGTCGGGCGGTGAAGTTCGGACTCGGCCTCGGCATGCTCAACCCGGGACTCTTCCTGGAGGCGACCCTCGAGGCCGAACACCTCGGATACGAGTCGGTCTGGCTGCCGGAGCATCTGGTGTTTCCCGTGGAGATGGGCGGCTCGCCGTTCCCGGGTGCCGAGCATCCACCGGTTCCGCCGAGCACGCCGGTCTTCGACGCGTTCGCCTACCTCTGCTTCCTGGCCGCTCGGACCCGCCGCCTGCGACTCGGCACCCACGTCTATCTGCTCGGTCTTCGTCACCCCTTCGTGGCCGCACGCGCCATCCAGACCCTGGACCTCGTCTCGGAAGGCCGCGCGGAAGTCGGCATCGGCGCCGGCTGGCTGCGCGAGGAGTGGGTGGCGGCCGGGCTCGATCCGGCGACCCGCGGTCGGCGCCTCGACGAGGCGGTCGCCGTCTGCAAGCGACTGTGGACCGAGGAGGTGGTCGAGCACCAGGGCGAGTTCTATCGCTTCGGCCCGGTCATGTTCGAGCCGAAGCCCCCGCAACGTCCCCACCCGCCGATCCTGGTCGGCGGCGAGTCCGAGGCAGCGCTTCGGCGCGCCGCCCGACTCGGAGACGGCTGGCTGGGGCTGGCCCACGAGCCCGCCACCGCCCGGTCGATGGTCGAGAAGCTGTCGCGCCTGCGGCGCGAGGCCGGTCGCGAGCACCTGCCCTTCGAGGTGGTCGTCGGAGCCAGCCCGATGGAGCGAGACGCCGTACGCCGGCTCGAGGACGCCGGCGTCACCCGCGTCATCTGCACGCCCTGGACCCGTTCCCGCGAGGCCATCGAGGGGATCCGGAGACAGGCCGACGCCCTGTTCGACTGAGACCCGGTGCGGTCGCAGCCGGAGTCCCGCAGCTCTGGCGGCAGCTGGCAGCAGAGTCGCGTCCCTGCACCCGGGTCCAGCCCTTTTGCGTTGAGGGTCGACACGCGTGCGCGTAGGCTGATGTCGTCACCGGACGCAGGGAGGCGAAGGATGACGATCTTCACGAAGTACGAGCCCGGGACCTTCTCCTGGGTGGACCTGATGTCGCCCGATGCCGCGGCCGCCAGGAGCTTCTACCAGGAGCTGTGCGGCTGGGGGGCGATCGACAACCCGACCGATCAAGGCGGCGTGTACACCCAGTTCACCTTGCGGGACCTGCCCGTCGCCGGGCTCGGCGAGATGAACGACGAGATGAAGAGCTCCGGAATGCCGGCGATCTGGAACAGCTACGTGAGTGTCCAGGACGTCGAGGCCACGACGGCCCGCGCCAGCGAGCTGGGGGCCGGCGTCGTGATGCCGCCCATGCAGGTGATGCAGGCGGGGCGCATGGCGATCCTGGCGGACCCGACCGGTGCCCAGTTCTCGCTCTGGGAGCCGGGCGAGCACGTCGGCGCCGGCGTGGTCAACGAGCCCGTCTCCCTGTCGTGGAACGAGCTCGCGAGCGCCGACCCCGACCAGGCCAGCCGCTTCTACCAGGACCTCTTCGGCTGGGCGATGGAGGAAGCCGACGGCGGCTATCGGGTGATCCTCAACAACGGCCGGCCCAACGGGGGCATCATGGCCCTCGGACCCGAGCGGGCGGGCATGCCGTCGTACTGGGGCGTCTACCTGGCCGTGGACGATTGCGACGCCAGCCTCGGTCGCGCCGAGCAGCTGGGTGCCCGGGTGCTGGTGCCCGCCATGGACATTCCGCAGGGTCGCTTCGGCACCGTCCAGGATCCGCAAGGTGGCGTGATCACGTTGATGAAGATCGACGCGCCCGACTGAGCACCCGGGCGATGCCCACGAACGACCCGGGACGAAGGACTCAGGAAGTCAGCTGGGGACCGGTGGACTCGCCGTCGCGGCGAAGGGGGCGCGGAGGCTCGGCGGCCATGGGCAGCGACCGCAGGCTCGAGAGGGTCGCTTCGGCCGCCGCGAACGCCCGTCGCTTCTCGGCGCCTCCGTAGCTCGCCAGCGCGCCGAACCCGAGGGCCGGAGCGAGCGAGACGGCGGCCAGGGCACCCATTCCACGTCGGAGCAGACCCCGGCGGGAGATCCGGCCGTCCCGGCGCAGGGCACCCGCCAGCAGGGGGCCGGCCGCGCAGGAGCCGGCGGCCAGGGCGTGGTCCCCCTCGCTCCGCAGGGCCTCCTCCCGGCCGGAGGCGGGCAGGCGTCCGGCCAGCTCGCCGGCACCCGGGACGGGGCCCAGCCCGGCGATCCGCTCGTCACCGCGTTCGACGACCACGTCCACGCGAACGCCGAAGTGGTCCGATACGGGACGGCGCCAACCCCCCAGATCGAGGGGCGTGTCGAACACGCGCTCGGTGGACAGCGGCCGCATCCGGCGTCCGTCTCCGGGGCGCAGCATCACGTAGTCGATCCGGCGGTCCGAGTCGCGGTGGCGCTTGTAGTGGTTGCTCCGGCACACCGTCGGCAAGGGGCGCCCGAGATCCTGGGCGGCATCCGTGAGCCCCGTCAGCCCCCGCAACACCGCGTACTCGGGATCCGTCGGCTCGCAGTTCAGATCGCCCGCGAGCACGACCGGGAGCCAGATCGCCTGCACGTGCTCGACGACCTGCACCAGCTGCGCGGTGCGGATGGCGCTGTTCAGCCAGGGGCGACCGCGGCGGTAGCGCGCGTGGAGGTGGGTGTTGACGACCTGGATCGGGCCCTCGGGCGTGTCGACCCGTGCCGACTGGAAGCCCTTGCCGCCCAGGTACTCGCCGCGATCGATCCTCTCCAGGTCTCCGCGGAAGTGGAAGCGCTCGAAGCGGGCCTCGGCGAGGGGCAGCCGCGAGAGCAGGATCAGCCCTCCGGACGGCGCCTCGGGCGCCGCCACGTGCTCGAAGCCCGCAGCCCTCCCGGCGCGAACGAGCCGCTCCCGGAGCGCCGGCGTCCAGGCCTCCTGGATCGCGAGCAGGTCGATGTCGAGGTCGGGCAGGGCCCGGGCCAGGGCCCGGCTGCGGTCCTCCAGATCCTCCGCGAGATCGAAGGGCAGTCCCCAGACGTTCAATGTGCCGACTCGGAGCATCGAGGAGCCTCGCGACGGCTGGCCCCGCCCGAAGACGAGGCCACGCACCATCCACTCGAGGCTGGCACTTGCAAGCACCGCGCCGTTCGAGACCCGCTCGCGACGACCCACCCGGGGCTGTCGCGCTTTCGAGCGTCTCGACGCGAAGTTGCGCGCGCGACGCACACCGCTGAGCGCCGCCGAAGCTCGCGCGAGGGAAGTGCGTGACACACCACGGGGTAAGCGTCTCCACCCGCGCCGGCGCGGGGACTACTTACGGGCGTGCTCGAGCAGCAGCTCCACGAGCCGGGGAACGAGGGCGTGCGGCAGATCGTGACCCATGCCTTCGATCTCCTCGAGCCGGGCCCCGGGCACGAGCGCAGCGGTGTGCCGGCCGCACTCGGGATGCACCAGGGTGTCGGCGAGCCCGTGGATCACCAGGGTGGGCACGCGGATCGTGCGCAGGAGCTCCACCCGCGAGCTGCTTCCGACCACGGCGGCGAGCTGTCGCGCGATCCCGACGGGGTGGTTGCAGCGATCGAAGGCACGTCCGAGCTCGTCGCGAACCACGTCGTCCGGATCGACGAAGCCGGGGCTGCCGATCACTCGCCTCCCCGCCAGCCCGTGCTCCACCACGCTCTCGCGGTCGTCGGGACGAGGTGCCGGCTCCATCAGGACGCGCATGGCTTCCTCGGTGGGCGGCGGCAGGGAGGGGTCGCCGCTGCTGGACATCATCGAGACGAGGCTGAGGGTGCGGTCCGGGAATCGGGCGGCGAACTCCTGGGCGATCATCCCGCCCATCGACATCCCGAAGACGTGGGCGCGCGCCACGCCGAAGGCGTCCAGGACACCCAGGCAGTCCTGCGCCATGTCCGCGAGACGGTAGGGAGGCTCTCCCGGGCTCCCCCTTCGCCCGGTCAGGGCTCCGAGCTTCGGCATCCCGGCCTCGTCGAGCTTCTGGGACAGCCCCACGTCGCGGTTGTCGAAGAGGATCACCTGCAGCTCGCGTGCGAGGCCCTCCAGGAAGGGCTCCGGCCACTGGCACATCTGCGTGCCGAGCCCCCGGATCAGCAGGATGGCGGGCGCGCCGGGATCGCCGAGCCGCTCCGCCTCGATCCGGATTCCGTTCGCTTCGACCTGGGGCAAGGGCCACCTCCCGCGTCCGTGTGGGAAAGGGCCAACCCTACCGGCGAGGCCGGGGGGCGCGCCAGCTCAGTCGTCGCAGCGATAGACCGCGAAGTCGCGCTCGCCGGGCGAGCGGGCGGGCAGCGGGGTCACGGTATTGCCCTCGAGCTCGGCTCCCGCGTTTCGCGCCAGGATCGCGAGCTCACGGTCGACGGCCGCCTGCCGGCGCGGCACGAACCAGACCTCGTGGAGAACCGACGCGCGGGTGTTGCCCACGCGCTCGCAGTCGGCGACCTCGGCATTCGACACCACGCTCACCTCCGCACCCCGGTCGTCGAGGGAGACCCAGGCGCACCCCAGACCGGGGAGCAGCAGGACGGCAGCCAGAGCGTTGCGCAGTGCACGCATGGGCTCCCCATCGGCGATCCCGCCCCGGCGCCTGAACGGCGATGCGCACGGTATCGGCCAGCGTGCAATCATCCGGCAATGGGCGCGCAACCCACGCGCAGGTCCGGGACACGAGCCGGGGCCCGGTGACGAGTCCCAGCGTTCAGGACCGGATCGAGGCCGGGTTCGAGCGCTTCGGCCGCCGCGTGGTGCGGGCGCGCTGGCTGGCCGCCGCGGGCACCCTCGCCCTGGCCGCCCTGCTCGTCGATCAGCTCCCGCCGCCGTTCGAGACCGCCGTCGAGAAGTTCCTGCGCACCGACGACCCGGCCCGGGTCCTGTGGGAGGAGTTCCAGGACCAGTTCGGCCGCCCGGACGCGATCCTCGTCTCGGTCCGTCCCCCGGACGTCTTCGATCTGGCCTTCCTCGAGCGGCTGCGCGAGCTGCACGATGCGCTGGAGGACGAAGTTCCCCATCTCGAAGAGATCCAGAGCCTGATCAACGCCCGCTCGACGCGAGGCGAAGGCGACGAGCTGATCGTCGAGGACCTGCTGGAAGAACTTCCGCGGGGCCCGGAAGAGCTGCGCGCCCTGCGCGAGCGCGTGCTCTCGAATCCCTTCTACGTGAACACCCTCATCTCGAAGGACGGCAGCTTCACGGGCCTGCTCCTCACCCTGGACCTGTACGCCGGCGAGGTGGACGACGACTACGGAGGCTTCGAGGAGGACGAGGGGCCGGAGCCCGCGGCAGCGCGGCGAGAGCTGAGCGGCTTCGAGATCCACGGGACCGTGGCGAGAGTTCGCGAGCTGCTGGCGCGCTTCGACGCCCCCGGCTTCCGACTGCGGATGGCCGGCTCCCCGGTCCTGCAGGAGCGGGTCGTCGCCAGCATGCAGCGCCAGCTGCCGCGCTTCGTCGCCATCATGATGGGCGCCGTCGCGTTGCTGCTCGCACTGCTCTTCCGCCGTGCCTCCGGGGTCCTGCTGCCGCTCCTCACGGTTGCCCTGTCCCTGGCCTGTACGGTGGGCGCGATGGCGGCGGCCGGGGCGCCGATCACGCCCCCCACCCAGGTCCTCCCGACCTTCCTGCTGGCCGTCGGCATCGGCACCGCCGTCCACGTCTTGAAGATCTTCTACATGCGCTTCGACGCGGGAGACTCCGTCGAGGACGCGGTCGCCCACGCCCTGGGGCACTCCGGACTGGCGATCGTGATGACGGGCGCCACCACCGCGGGGGGCCTGCTGTCGTTCAGCGTGGCGGGCCTCACGCCCATCGAGGACCTCGGCCGCTTCGCGCCGCTCGGTGTCCTGCTGGTCCTCCTCTACTCCCTGGTCCTGCTCCCCGCGCTGCTGGCGATCGTGCCCCTGCGCCGTCGCCCTGCCCTGCCCGAAGGGGCACTGACCCGGCGCCTGGAAGCCGGCATCGTCCGGATCGGCATGTACTCCGCCCGCCATCCCGGTCCGGTGCTGGGCACCACGGCGGTCGCGGTCGTCGTCGCGCTCTTCGGAATCGCGCGGCTCGAGTTCAGCAACGACGTGATGAGCTGGCTTCCACCCGAGAGCGAGCTCCGGCAGGCGACGGGCGAGATCGATCGGGAGCTCGGCGGCTCGATGACCCTCGAGCTGGTGGTCGACACCGGAGCCCGGGACGGCGCCAAGCAGCCGGAGATCCTGTCCGCGCTCGACGAGCTGCGGGTCACGGTCGGCGGGCTGACCCGAGGCGACCACCTCTACGTCGGGCGCACGATCTCGATCGCGGACGTCGTGAAGGAGATCCACCAGGCCCTGAACGAGAACCGTCCGGAGTACTACGCGGTTCCCGACGACGCGCGTCTCGTCGCGCAGGAGTTGCTGCTCTTCGAGAACAGCGGCAGCGACGACCTCGAGGACGTGGTGGACACGCCCTTCCGCCAGGCGCGATTCACCATCAAGCTCCCGTACATCGACCCGATCGGCTATGACGGCTTCATCGAGGAGGTGGAGGCCCACTTCGCGGAGCGCCTCCCCGAAGCGACGATCGGCACCACCGGCTTCATGGCGATGATGGGGCAGACGGTGAAGCGCGTGATCCGCGGCATGACGCGGAGCTACCTGCTGGCGCTCGCGATCATCACGCCGCTCATGATCCTGCTGCTCGCCAGCCTCCGGACCGGACTCGCGAGCATGGTCCCCAACCTGAGCCCCATCGTGCTGGTCCTGGGCCTGATGGGCTTCTCGGGAGTCCGCATCGACTCGTTCACGATGATGATCGGCAGCATCGCGATCGGGCTCGTGGTGGACGACACCATCCACTTCATGCACGGCTTCCGGCGCTACTACGCGAAGTGCGGCGACCCCTACGAGGCCGTCACCCGCACCCTGGAGACCACCGGCCAGGCCCTGCTCTTCACATCGATCGTTCTCTCTCTGGGCTTCTCGGTCTTCGCGTTGTCGGACATGGTGCATCTCGCCTACTTTGGGATCTTCACGGCCATCGCGATCGCCGGGGCCTTCCTGCTGGACATCGCCGTCTCGCCGGCGCTGATGATCCTGGCCACGCGTCGCGACTTCCGGCAGACCGCCGAGCCTTCTTGAGCGGGTGGCGAACGACCGCCGCCCCGGAGACGACATGACCCTCGACCCCCGAAGCCCCGTCCTCGTCGGCAGCCACCAGCTGCTGCAACGCGTCGACGACCCGCGCGAGGGCCTCGAGCCGCTCGAGATGATGACCTCCTGCGTCGAGGGCGCGGCTCGGGACGCCGGGAGCCGATCGCTGCTGGAGGCCGCGGACCTGGTGTGCGTGATTCGCGGCCGCTGGCGCTACCCGAATCCGGCAGCCGCCGTGGCCGAGCGGGTCGGCGCGACCCGGGCCCGCAGCGCTGCCAGCCCCTTCGGCGGCAACGTGGTGCAGGCGGCCGTCAACCGTTTCGCGAGCGAGATCGTCGCGGGGGAGCGCGACGTGGTCGTGCTGACCGGTGCCGAGATCGGTCGCAGCCAGTCCCGCGCTCGCAAGCTGGGCGTGAAGCTGTCCTTCAGCGACGCTCCGGGAGCGCCCGACCTGAAGATCGGCGAAGAGCTGGACATGGTCGCCCCGCACGAGATCGAGCGGGGCCTGGCACCACCGATCGTCATGTATCCGATCTTCGAGAACGCCATCCGGCACGCGCGAGGAGAGAGCCTCGACGCCCACCGGGACCGGGTGGCGCGCCTGTGGTCGCGCTTCAACGCGGTGGCCGTCGACAATCCGGATGCGTGGATCCGGGAGCCCATGACCGCGGAGCAGATCGCGACGCCCTCGCCCGGAAACCGCATGCTGGGCTTCCCCTACCCGCTGCTGATGAACTCGAACGACAAGGTGGACATGGGCGCGGCGCTCCTGCTGTGCTCCGCCGCCGCCGCCGAGCGCCACGGCGTCCCGCGAGACCGATGGCTCTTCGTGCACGCGGGCAGCGACGCCCACGACACCGCCTTCGTCTCGAATCGCCAGGACCTCCACTCCTCGCCCGCGATCCGCATCGCCGGCGGTCGCGCACTCGAGCTGGCCGGGGTCGAGGCGGATGCGCTCGACCGGGTGGATCTCTACAGCTGCTTCCCCTCCGCCGTCCAGGTGGCCGCAGCGGAGCTGGGCCTCTCCGAGGAGCGACCGCTCACGGTCACCGGCGGCCTGACCTTCGGCGGCGGCCCGCTCAACAACTACGTGATGCACGGGATCGCCCGCATGCGCGACCTGCTGCTGGAGAGCCCGGGACAGGTGGGCCTCTGCACCGGCAACGGCGGCTTCCTGACCAAGCACGCCTTCGGCGTCTACTCGAGCGAGCCCCCGGCGGCGGGCTATCGCCATGCCGACTGCCAGGCCGAGGTCGACCGCACGCCGCGACGCGAGGCCGCGCCCGAGCATCGGGGCGAGGCGACCCTCGAGTCCTACACGGTCGTCTTCGGAGAAGGCGGCCCGGAGCGAGCTCACGCGGCCTTCCTGCTCCCCGACGGCCGGCGCAGCTGGGCGAACAGCGACGACCGCGACCTGGCTCTCTCGATGACCCGGGAGGAGTTCTGCGGTCGCCGCGCATCCCTCGACGGAGAAGGCAGCTTCCGCCTGGCGGGCTAGCCGGCTGCTAGTAGACCACCTTGCGGTCGCGCAGGGCATCGATCCGCTCGGGCGGGTAGCCCAGCAGCTCGCCGAAGACCGCGTCGGTGTCGGCACCGAGGCACGGCGCGGGCGCACGCACGCCGTCCGGGCCCGCATGCAGGCGCCAGGGGATGCCCGCGTGCTGTCGCCGCCCGACCCGGGGATGGGGAAGCTCCTCGAAGAAGCCCCGGGCCCAGAGGTGCTCGTCCTCGGCCAGGTCCTGGGCGGTCATGCTCGGGAAGGCCGCGACGCCTGCCGCCTGCAGGAGCTGGGTGATCTCCCAACGGTCTCGCGAAGCCGTGAACGACTCGATCGCCTGCTCGAGCGCGTCCTCGTTGCGCTTGCGCTCGACCGCCGTGGCGAAGCGCGGGTCGTCGGCAAGCGCCGGTTCCACCACCTCGCAGAGCGACTTCCATTCCGCCTCCGTCGCGCAGGCGATCGTCACCCAGGCATCCTCGCCTCGGCACCGGAAGGCAGCGTGCGGGCTCATCAGCGGGTCGCGGTTCCCCATCCGCACGGGCTCCTCGCCGCGCAGCTGCCAGGCCATCCAGCTCTCGAGAGAG
>JANQSB010000118.1 GCA_028284295.1 Myxococcota bacterium
GCGCCTGGCGGTCCTGCAGGACGCCCTGGGCGCGGCGATTCGAGAGCACGCCCCCGAACGCGCGGTGGTGGAGCGCGTCTTCGTCGCGCGCAACGCGCGGTCCGCGCTGGTGCTCGGCCAGGCGCGCGGCGCCATCCTCGCCGCCCTCGGCGCTGCGCGTCTTCCAGTCGACGAGCTCTCGGCCCGGGAGATCAAGCAGGCCGCGACCGGCTCCGGGGCGGCCGACAAGAAGCAGGTCCAGGCCATGGTGGCGCGGTTGCTGGCGCTTCCGCGCGTGCCCGCACAGGACGCCGCGGACGCCCTGGCCGCCGCCCTGTGCCGCGCGCACATGGGACGGATGGCCGAGCTGTCCCTCCCCACCCGATCGCGGCGGCGGCGAGTGCGAAGCCTTCGGAACGGCTTGCCGGGTGGCGGCCTGCGGGGCTCCCCGTGATCGCCTGGGTGGCCGGCGTGGTGCGCGACAAGTCGCCCGTGCGAGTCGTCGTCGACGTGAACGGCGTCGGCTACGAGCTGCACGTCTCGTTGTCGACCTCCGCGCTGCTGCCCGACGTCGGCAAGACCGTTTCGCTGCACGCTCATACGGTGGCGCGCGAGGATGCGCTGCTGCTGTACGGCTTCGCGACGGCGCACGAGAAGGCGGTCTTCGAGCTGCTGATCCGGGCCAGCCGGGTCGGCCCCAAGCTCGCCCAGACCATGCTCTCGGGCATGCCGCCCGAGCGGCTCGTCGCGGCCCTGCGCGACGGGGAGGTCGCGGCCCTCAAGGGCATCCCGGGCGTCGGGGGCAAGACCGCGGAGCGGATGATCGTCGAGCTGCGCGAGAAGGCCGCCGAGCTCGGCAGCGGCGCGGCCCCCGCGCCCGTCGGTGACCCGGGGGAGGACCTGCGCGATCAGCTCCTGTCGGCGCTCGTGAATCTCGGCTATCCCCGCAAGGAGGCGGACCGGGTCGTCGAGACCGCGGTGGCCGAGGCCGGGGAGGGCGCCAGCATCGAGTCGTTGATCCGGATCGCGTTGCGGAGCCTGGCCCGTTGAGCCGGGACGACCGGAGCCCGCTCTCCTCCGAGCCCCTCGAGGAGGAGATCGGCCTCGAAGAGGGCCTGCGCCCGCGCACCCTGGCGGAGATGGTCGGCCAGCGGCGCCTGCGCGAGAACCTCGGCGTGTTCGTGCAGGCCGCCCGCGAGCGAGGGGAGGCCCTCGACCATGTCCTCTTCCACGGCCCGCCCGGGCTCGGCAAGACCTCGCTGGCCCGCATCGTCGCCAACGAGATGGGCGCGCAGTTCCGCTCGACCAGCGGCCCCGCCATCGAGCGCCCCGGAGACCTGGCGGCGCTGCTCTCGAACCTCGAAGCCGGCGACGTGCTGTTCATCGACGAGATCCACCGCCTGTCCGCGAGCATCGAGGAGATCCTCTACCCCGCGATGGAGGACTTCCAGCTGGACCTGCTGGTGGGCGAGGGTCCCAGTGCCCGCTCGATCCGGCTGGGCCTGCCGCGCTTCACCCTGATCGGCGCCACCACCCGCGCCGGACTCCTCACCTCTCCGCTGCGGGACCGCTTCGGCTGGAGCGCTCGTCTCGAGTACTACCCGCTCGACGACCTGCAGCAGATCGTCGAGCGCTCCGCGGGGTTGCTCGAGCTGGCGCTCTCCGCCGATGCGGCTCGCGAGGTCGCGCGCCGCTCCCGGGGAACCCCGCGCGTGGCCAACCGCCTGCTGCGCCGCGTTCGGGACTTCGCGACCGTGGAAGCCGGGGACGACAAGCGCGTGGAGCTCGACCGGGCCCGCTCTGCGCTCGATCGTCTCGACGTGGACGCGGCCGGCTTCGACAAGCTCGATCGGGCGCTGCTGCTGATCCTGCTCGAGAAGTTCGACGGCGGCCCCGTCGGCCTGGAGACCCTGGCCGCGGCCGTGGGGGAGGACAAGGGGACCATCGAGGAGGTGGTGGAGCCCTTCCTCATCCATCAGGGCTTCCTCGACCGCACGCCGCGCGGGCGGGTCGCGACCCGGGCGGCCCGGGAGCACCTGGGCATCCCCGAGCGCCCCGGGGCCGGCGACCGGCAGGGTCGGCTGCTCTAGGGGACTCCCGAAGACGCGCGTCCCCGGGGTCCAGCCCCGCTGGATCTTTCGCGCCTCGCTGTCTCCCCTCGTCGCCTATCAACGGCCGGCGTCCGGCAGCCGATAGGGAAGTCGCGGAGGTACGCCTTGGCCGTCGTCGGTCGGATCCTGATGGTGCTGCTCTCCCTGCCGCTACTGCTGGCAGGTGGCTATGGGCTGCTCGCGAGCTACGTGCCCGGATCGGGGGCCGTGTCCGCGTTCCACGGCCTGCTCTCGGGCCTGCTCGGGACGATCAGCAACGACCCGGGTGGGATGGTCGACCTCGAGAGCTGGCTGGTGTGGCCGGCTCTTCGCTTCAGTCTCGCCCCGAGCGGGCTGGTGCTGCTGGTGGCCGGTCTCTTCCCGCGCTCGAGCGGAGGCGTGAAGCCGGCCGACGAGAAGGCGGGCAAGAAGGCCCGGGGGAAGGGCGAGGAGTCCGGCGCCTCGGACCGCAAGCCCGGCGCCGCCGAGAAGCGGATGCTCAAGAAGGTCGAGAAGCAGGCCCATGCACTGGCCAAGCAGGGCGAGGTGCTCGAGGCGGCGGAGCTGCTCTTCGAGTCCCAGCATCTCGACAAGGCCGCCGACTACTTCATCCAGGCCGAGCAGTTCGTGCGGGCCGCGGAGATCCGCCACGACCAGAACCGCTTCGTCGAGGCCGCCGAGCTGTACCTCCAGGCCGGCCGCCACGAGTCCGCGGGAGCCATCTTCGCCCAGCAGGACGAGTTCGAGCGCGCCGCCGAGTGCTACGAGTCGATCGACAGCATGAGCGTCGCGGCCGAGATGTACGAGAAGGCGGGCAACTGGCGCCGGGCGGCGCGCTGCTACAAGCAGGCCGACTTCCTGCGCCACGCCGCCTCGGCCTTCGTCAAGTGCAAGGACTGGCAGGCCGCCGCCGAGTGCCTCGATCAGGTCTATCGCGAAGAGAGCCTGCGCAACAAGGGCGATGCGAAGTTCCAGCAGGACCTGATGAAGCTGGTGCTGCAGGCGGGCAAGCTGTATCGCCGTGCCGAGCAGCCGGAGAAGGCACTGACCCTGCTCGAGCGCGGAGCGTGCTTTGCCGAGGCGGCCGAGCTGGCACTCGAGCTCGAGCAGTACGCCAAGGCCGCCGAGCTGTTCCAGGACGCCAGCCAGCCGGAGCGGGCCGCCGAGGCGCTGGAGAAGATGGGCGAGTCCGAGGAGGCCGCGCGCATCCTGGGCAACGTGCACAGGGACCGCGGCGAGGCCAAGGAGGCGGCCGAGTGCTTCGAGCGCGCGGGCGACTTCCTGGCCGCGGGCGACCTCTATCGCTCGCTCGAGAGCTACGCGAAGGCGGGCGACTGCTTCATGCGGCAGCGGGAGTTCCTGGCGGCCGCCGAGATGTACTCGCTGTGCGAGGACCGCGCCAACGCGGCGACCTGCTACGAGCAGGCGCAGCGCTACCGCGAGGCTGCGGAGTGTCGCGCGCTGCTGGGGGAGCACGACAAGGAGGCCGCGCTGCTCGACCAGGCGGGCGATCACCTGGCTTCCGGGCAGACCTTCCACCGCGAGGGGATGGACGACGAGGCCATCACCGTCCTGCAGAAGGTCGACCCGGACCACGAGGGCTTCTCCGAGGCCTCCGCGTTGCTGGGAGACATCTTCCAGGCCCGCGGCCAGCTCTCGCTGGCCATCAAGAAGCTCAAGCAGGCGATCGGCGCGCGCGAGCTGGATCGCGAGACGATGCCGATCTTCTACACCCTGGCGACCATCTGCAACGCCAACGACGAGGTCGCCGAGGCCGTCGACATCTTCGAGAAGATCCTCGCCTTCGACTACCACTACAAGGACGTGGAGCAGCGCCTGGTGGAGGCGCGCGAGCGGTTGAAGACGGCGACCACCACCGAGAGCACCCTGCCCGAGAACAGCGGCTCTCCTGCCGGAGAGGGGGCCGGCCGGTACCAGATCGTGGGCGAGCTGGGTCGGGGGGGCATGGGCATCGTCTACAAGGCGAAGGACACCTCGCTGGATCGCCTGGTCGCCTACAAGGTGCTGCCGGACGCGCTGCAGGAGAACCCCCAGGCGCTCAAGAACTTCCTGCGGGAGGCCCAGGCCGCCGCCAAGCTCAACCACCCCGGCATCGTCACCGTCTACGACACCGGCGCCCAGGAAGGTCGCTACTACATCGCGATGGAGTACGTGGACGGTACGACCCTGAAGGAGATCCTGCGCCGGCGGGGCGCGATCGCGCCGGCGGGCATCCTGCACGTGCTGGTCCAGATGTGCGAGGCGCTCGCGTACGCGCACGACAAGAAGGTGGTGCACCGCGACATCAAGACCGCGAACGTCATGTGGACCCGGGACAAGAAGGCCAAGCTGATGGACTTCGGTCTGGCGAAGGTGATCGAGGAGGTGCGCAACCACACGACGGTGGTCTCGGGCACTCCCTACTACATGAGTCCGGAGCAGACCCTGGGGAAGAACATCGATCACCGCACGGACATCTACTCCCTCGGTGTCACGCTCTTCGAGCTGGCGGCGGGAACGGTGCCCTTCAAGGAAGGCAACATTCCGTACCACCACGTTCACACGCCGCCGCCCGACATCCGCGAGCTGCAACCCGAGCTGCCCGAGTCCCTGGCGGGTGTCATCAACCGCTGCTTGATGAAGGCGCCGGGTGACCGCTTCCAGTCCGCCAAGGAGATCCTGGAGCTGGTTCGCAGCTCGCTGACCCAGACCCAGCAGGCCGGCGGCTGAGCCCTACGCCCCGAGGAGTGACCGGGCGCTGCGGACGCTAAGCTCCGGCCTCGCCTGGGGACGCCTTGCCGCTTCAACGAACGATCGGTGAGAAGATCGGATGCACCGGCGTCGGCCTCCACTCCGGAGAGCCGGTCGGTCTCGAGCTCTCGCCCGCCGAGCCGGACTCGGGGCTCGTCTTCGTCCGCCGTGACGGCGAACGCGTCGTGGAGATCCCCGCTCGGAGCTGCTGGGTCGCTTCGACCGCCAACGCCACGACCCTCGCCCGGGATGGCCTGGAGATCTCGACGGTCGAGCACCTGCTGGCCGCGGCCTTCGGGCTCGGGATCGACAACCTGCGCATCGAGGTGACGGGCGCGGAGGTCCCGGTGATGGACGGCAGCGCGGCGTCCTTCGTCTTCCTGCTCGAGAGCGCCGGGCTGCGCGAGCAGGCTCCGCCGCGTCGGGTCGCGGTCATCCGGAAGCCGGTGGTGATCACCGACGGCGAGCGCCGCATCCGGCTCTCTCCCGCGCGCCGGGGCCTCAGCGTTCACTATGTGATCGACTTCGAGCATCCCGCCATCGGTCGGCAGGAGCTCGAGCTGCCCGAGCTCGGACCTTCGCTCTTCGCCTCCGAGCTGGCGCGGGCCCGCACCTTCGGCTTCCTCGCCCAGGTCGAAGCCCTGCGCAGCGCGGGGCTGGCTCGGGGCGCGTCGCTCGAGAATACCGTGGTGCTCGGGGAAGAAGACGTCGAGAACCCGACGGGGCTCCGCTGGCCCGACGAGTTCGTGCGCCACAAGGTGCTCGACCTGATCGGGGACCTGGCGCTCCTGGGGCATCCGCTGCGCGGTCGCGTCGAGGTCGAGCGGGGAGGACACGCCCTGCATCGCGCTGCAGTCGACGCGCTCCTGGCCGACGAGGGGGCGTGGAAGCTCACCGACGACCCCGAGCCGACGCCGGCACCGTCCGGGGGGCCGGCGGAGTTCCAGTCGCCGATCTGAGCTCGGGCTCCCGGCGCTCAGTCCAGGTGGTCGAGCTCGCGGGCCAGCGGTCCCGTCGCGGCGGGGTCGGTGAACTGGATGCCCATGCCGGGCGCCAGGGTGCGGTCGCCCGTGATCCCGTCGCGGAGCCAGCTCACGCGTCCCTCGAGCTCGTGCAGATCTTCGCTGTGCGGAAGGCGGAAGCGCAGCTTGACGACCGTTCCCTTCGGCAGGGGGTCCTCGCACTCCATGAACAGGCCTCCCGCACCCAGGGTCGTCGCGTAGTCGCAGCTGACGCCGCCCGCGTGCTGGTAGTCCACCAGGATGCGGACCGTCTGCCGGCGGTGCCTGCGCGCGTTGTCGCTCGAGCGTCCCATCGTCAGCCTCCCTTCGGCTCGGTTCGTTCCAGCTGGCTCCGCCAGCCGGAGGCCACGTATCGCATGAGCTCGCAGGCGTCCGGCGATGCGGCGATGCGGTGGCTGAGGTCGTCGTTGTCGGAAACGGTGTCGGAGTCCGGGCCGAGAGCGCAGGCCACCAGCGCCTCGCGCAGGTCCCCTTCGCAGAGGTCGACCGCGACGGCCGCCGCCAGGCCGCGCAGGGCCCCGCGGAAGCGCTCGGCGTCGATGGCCCGGACCTGATCCACCGAGAAGCCATCCATCAGGCGTCTCATCTTGCGGCGTGTCCAGCGGCCCAGTGCGCGTTCCAGTCGATCCGCCAGGGCCGCATCGAGGAGACTGTCCTGCGCCTTCGGGTCGGCCTCGTCGCCCATGGCCAGGGTCGCCAGCATGCCGATCAGATCGCTGAGCTCGCTCGTCGAGAGGGGCTCGAGTCCGGACCCACCGAGCTCGCGAAGCTGTCGGTCGAGCAGGGTGGCGTAGTCCCGGTTCTCGGGCAGAGCCTCCGGGGCGGCCGGGCGGTCGAGCACCTGGTCGAGGGCTTCGCCCGCCTGCTGCAGGAGTCTCCGGGCGACCTCCTGGATCGGATCCTCGAGCTCGGGAACGGGACACAGCGGTGCCGGAAGTCGATCCGGGGCCTCGTCGCGTTCGGCAGGCGATGCGATTCCCATGGCCCGCAGGACCGCGAGCCCGTACCGGACCGCCCCCTCGGCGTTCCGGCCGCGGGCGATCTGCAGCAGACCGCGGTGGGAGGCCGCGGTCGAGGGATCGTCCTTGAGGATCGCCACGTGCTGCTGGATGGCCTGGTCCCAGCGCTCGGGCATGACCGCCAGCAGGCTCGCGAGGGGGGCTCGGGCCTTGGCGTGATCGGGCGCGATCTGGATGGCCCGCTCGAAGCAGCCGATGGCGGCGTCCATGTCTTCCAGCGGACCGGCGAGCAGCCGCGCGAGCTTGTAGTGGACCTCGGCGAGATCGCGGTGGTCGGGCTCGGGGTGGCGTTCGCAGAACTCACGCAGACCGTCGGCCGCCGCCTGCCACTCGCCGGCCGCACGCTGCAGCCGCGCCCGTCCCAGGGCGGCTTCGGCAGACCGGGTGTCGTGGTCGGCGGCCTTCGCATAGGCGGCGCAGGCCGCGTCGGGCTGTCCCTCTGCCTCCAGTGCGCGGGCGTGCAGCAGGGAGAGACGCGCCACGGCGTCGGGTGCCGAGGCCACGGCCGTGCAGTCCAGGGCCTCCGGGATGGTGCGGAGGAGGCCGACGCGGTCGTCGGCCTCGGCCTGCATCTCGGCCAGGAGCACCCAGGCGCGCGCGCATTCCGGGAAGCTCTCGAGCGACGCCTCGAGGTGCCGGCGCGCGTCGTCGAGTCGGTCTCGCGCGAGCTCCAGCTCGGCCGCCCGCAGCAGTCGCGCGCCGGCGCTCCGCGGGTCTCCCGCGTTCCGGCAGGCGGCGCTCCAGCTCACCAGCGCCTCGACGGCCTCGTCCTCGCGGCCCGCCTTCTCGCACAGTCGGGCCACCCCCGCGTGAGCGGTGCCGCAGTCCCGGTCGTTCTCGACGGCCTCCTGGAATCGCTCGAGCGCGGTGTCGTGCTCGCCCGAGAGCTCGAGGACGGCGGCCAGCATCGCCAGTCGCTCGGCCTGCGCGGCGGGCGAGTCACTGGGCTGCTCGAGTCGCGCCTCGATGGCGCCTCGCGCCGCCGCGAGATCGCCGCGCTCGAAGAGGAGCTCGCCATAGGCCTCCAGGGCTTCGAGGTCGGTCGGCTCGAGGTCGAGAGCCACGCCGTAGAAGAGCACGGCCGACTCGAGGCGATCCAGCGCGCGGGCTGCCGTTCCGCCGGCCATCGCGGTGGCCAGCTGGAGCGCCTCGTCGATGTCGGCCTGCGGCTCGCAGGCCGCAAGGTCGAGGGCGCGAATCGCCGCGGTCTCGGCCTCTTCCCAGGCTTCCAGCACGCAAGCGACCCGGGCCAGGTGCGCATGACCGGCCGCGAAGGCGGGGTCGCACTCGATCGCGCGCCGCAGGCGTGTGGCGCAGCGACCGCGGTCCGCGGTCTCGACCAGCAGCGCGGCTTCGCACAGGTGGCGGGCGGCCTCGGGTCCGTGGCGGAGCTCTCCCGCTCGCTCCCAGGCGTCGGCGGCCTCGCTGCTGCGGCCGCCCTCCTGGTGAAGCGACGCGAGCTGCGACCAGGCGTCGGCGTTCTCTTCGTCGATCTCGAGTGCGCGCTCGCAGCGGGATACCGCATCGGCCTGGCGCTCGAGCTCCACCAGCACGCGGACCAGTGCCAGATGGTCGCTCGAGCCGGCGTCGGCGTCTTCGTGGTCGCACCAGGCCGCCCAGGCCTCGGCCTGACGGGGGCGATCGCCG
>JANQSB010000124.1 GCA_028284295.1 Myxococcota bacterium
CTCGCCGTTGGGAGCCTGTCCCGGCTGCCAGGGCTTCGGGCGGGTCTCGGGCATCGACTGGCAGCGGGTCGTGCCCGACCCGTCGAGGAGCCTGGAGGAGGTGGCGATCGCGCCCTTCGACACGCGCATGGGACGTCACCTGCAGCGGGACCTGATGGCCGCGAGCCGCGAAGCGGGCGTTCCCACGGACCGGCCCTGGTGCGAGCTCTCCGCCGCTCATCGCCGCTGGGTGCTCGAGGGAGACGAGCTTGAGGGCGGGGAGTGGTACGGCGTTCGCGGCTTCTTCGCCTGGCTCGAGCGGCGTCGCTACAAGGTGCAGGCCCGCACCACCATCGCCCGCTACCGGCGCTTCGACCCGTGTCCGGACTGCGACGGGAGTCGCCTGCAGCCCGAGGCGCTTCTCGTCGAGGTCCACGGTGCGACCCTGCCCGACCTGTGCGCGAAGACCCTGGCCGAGCTGCGGGACTGGATCGCCGAGCTCGTTCCGACCGACGGAGAGTGGGACCGGGTCGGACGCCTGCTCGAGTCGCTCCGGGACCGGGTCGAGACGGTCCACCGGGTCGGCCTCGGCTACCTGGGCCTCGACCGCCAGACCCGAACCCTGTCCGGTGGCGAAGCCCAGCGCATCCAGCTCGCCACCGCCCTCGGCGGACGACTGACCCGCTCCCTGTACGTGCTCGACGAGCCGTCCATCGGATTGCATCCGGGCGACGTCGCGCGGCTGGTGGAGGTCCTCCAACGGATCCGGGACCACGGCAACACGCTGGTGCTGGTCGAGCACGCGCCCGAGATCGTGGAGCGCGCCGACCACGTGATCGACCTCGGCCCCGGTGCCGGGCGCAACGGCGGAGAGTGCGTCGTGGAGGGCAGCGTCGAGGAGGTCCGCGCGCATCCGAGCTCTGCCACGGGGCGCGCACTGCGGGGCGAGCTCGAGCTTCCGCGGCGACCGACCCGTCCCGCCCGGGGCCAGCTCTCGATCGTCGGCGCGCGCGAGCACAATCTGAAGGAGCTCGACGTCGAGATTCCACTGGGCCAGCTGGTGGCGGTCACGGGGGTGTCCGGCGCCGGCAAGTCCACGCTGGTGCAGCGGGTCCTGGTGGACAACCTGCTCGCGATGCGGGAGGAGGGCGAGGCCGGACAACGCGGAGAGCCGGGCGCGTGCGATCGCCTCGAAGGGGCGGGATCCATCGAGGCGGTCATGGTGGTGGACCAGACGGCGTCCTCCCGCAGCCCGCGCTCGAATCCCGCGACGGTCTCGAAGGCCTTCGACGCGATCCGGGCACGCTTCGCGGAGACCCGGGAGGCGAAGGCGCTGGGGGTCGGCCCCGGGTGGTTCTCGTTCAACGTGGCGGGGGGTCGCTGCGAGGAGTGCGAGGGCTCCGGCGAGGTCGTGGTCGACATGCAGTTCCTCGACGACCTGCGCGTGCCCTGCGAGAGCTGTGGCGGCCTGCGCTATCAGCGGGAGGTGCTGCAGGTGAAGCTCTACGGGCGGACCATTGCCGAGGTCCTGGCCCTGACGCTGGAGGAGGCGGTGGAGCTGTTCGCCGAGGACCGCCGGGTAAGGAGCCGGCTCGAGCCCTTCGTCCGGGTGGGGCTCGGCTACCTGCAGCTCGGGCAACCGATCTCGACCCTCTCGGGAGGCGAGCACCAGCGCGTCCGGCTCGCCCAGGCGCTGTCGAAGAGCGGGTCCGGTCGGCGCGGAGCCCGAGCCCTCGGGACCCGGCTGCTCGTGCTGGACGAGCCCACGACGGGTCTCCACCCGGTGGACGTGCAGGTGCTGCTCGACTGCCTGGACGAGCTCATCGCCGAAGGCGACAGCGTGGTCGTGGTGGAGCACAACCTCGACGTCATCCGCCGGGCCGACCACGTCATCGACCTGGGCCCGGAAGGGGGGCCCGGGGGCGGCCAGCTGGTCGCCGTCGGAACCCCCGAGGAGGTGGCCGGGGTGGCCGCCTCGGCCACCGGCAGGGCCCTGGCCGCGAAGCCCCTGGAGTCCGCCCCGAGCGGCCTCTGAGGGCCGCCGGAGCTCCCTGGCGCCCCCCGTTTCGGGGGTCCGTTCCGGCTTCGCGGGGCTCGCTTCCAGGGGCCCGCCAGCCCGCCCCGGATCTCAACCCGACCTGCCGATCAGCCGATAACCATGCGGTCATGAAGCGGAATCACGACGTCGACGAGCCCGCCGAAGCGGCCCTGGCAGACGAGCTGCCGCCGGTCCGGTCCTGGGCCGAGGACGTCGACGGCGTCGCTTCCGCCCTGCGCCGGGCCGGCGCCGTGGGCGTGCTGCTCGTGGATGCCTCGGCACTCGAGGTCCTCGAACGCCGCTACGGGGTCCAGGCCTATCGCAACGCCCGGCAGAAGCTCTCGGAGCTGATCGCCGAGGCCTGCCAGCCGCATCTGCAGGAGCCCGATCGCATCGCGACCTGCAGCGGAGAGGGCACGGGGGACGAGGTGGTCGTGCTGCTCTTCCGACCGTGGCAGGGCAGCAGCTTCTACCGCGACGAGCTGCCCCTGCTCGCCGCCGCCGTGGCCGAGCGCCTGGCGGAGCACGGCAGCCGCTGCGTCTATCCCTACTTCCGCGAGTCGCCCCAGCTGCCGGTGGGGCACGGCTTCGGTCTCTTCAACCCCGGTCTGCGCGAAGCGCGCCAGGTCCGCCAGGCGATCGGCCACGCCCGATCGGATGCCGAGCTCAACGCTCGCGTCGATGCCCGCGCACGCTCCCGTCGCTTCACGGACCTGCTGCTCTCGGAAGACGTCACGATCCTCTACGAGCCGATCATGAACGTCACCACTCGCGAGATCCGGGGCTACGAGGGACTGGCGCGCGGGCCCTGGGACTCGGACCTGCACACGCCCGGCGCCCTGTTCGGCATGGCCGAGGAGACGGGCCTGCTCTTCGAGCTCGATTGCCTTTGCCGGCGGCTCGCGCTGCGCGGCGCACGAGGGCTCCAGCCCGGCAAGCTGCTCTTCCTGAACTGTCTGCCGACGGCGATCCACGACCCGGGCTTCCGCGGCGACGTTCTCCGAAGGACCCTCGAGGACCTTCGCCTGCGTCCCAGTGACGTCGTGTTCGAGATCTCCGAGCGCGAGTCGATCCACAACTTCGACATCTTCCGCGAGGCTCGCGACTACTACGCGGAGCTCGGCTTCAAGATCGCGCTCGACGACACCGGGGTTGCCTACGGAAGCCTCGAAGCGGTGATGGAGCTCTCGCCGGACTTCATCAAGGTCGACCAGTCCCTGGTCCGCGGGATCGACACGGATCCTCCTCGCCAGGAGCTGCTGCGCGCGCTGAACGCCGTCGCCGGCAAGCTCAAGGCCGAGATCATCGCCGAGGGCATCGAAACGAGCGAGGAGCTCGCGACGATCCAGACGCTCGGCATTCCCTACGGCCAGGGCTACCTCTTCGGCCGCGCCGCGCCGCTTCGTCGCAGCCTCTGACGCGCTCCGGGTCGGACCGGCTGCTGGGGTAGAATCGCCAGGTGGACGACCGCGCCCGCCCGCCGGAAGACATCCTGCCGGCCTACTTCTTCGAGTGCTGGGTGCCGGAGGCCGTGGCGGCGGACCCGGAGCGACGGCGACGGCTCGGTGAGACGCGCGCGACCGTGGTCTTCACCCTCCTGGGGGAGGCCGGCGGGCTCTTCACCGTCGAGATCGAGAACGGGACGGTCCGCGGACGCGAGGGCGGCGTCGAGACGCCGGACCTGGCGGTCGAGCTGGACATGGACACCTGGCGCAACCTCAACGCGGGGCGGCTGTCGGCCCCGGAAGCCGTCCTGAAGCGGAAGCTCCGATTCGAGGGCAGCTTCCTGCTGGGACTGAAGCTGCACCTGATCCTGGGCTGAGCCCGGGTCGGAGCGCGCTCAGCCCGCCTTCTTGGCTGCCTTGGCGCGGCGAGCCTCGCGTCGGGGCGCGAAGATCCGCTTGTCGTGTCGACTGCGGAGCTCCCGCTCCAGGCGGTCGAGGGCGGCGTCGGCGGCCTGCCGCGGGTCCGCACCCGATGCGTGCGCCGCCACGTCGGTGTTCTTCCCCGAAGCGTGGGCCTGGGCGGAGACGTCGTTTCGATCGGGCGAGATGCTGACCTCGAAGCGTTCGGTCTCGCTGAACTCCTCGGCCAGGTGCTGGCAGCGCTTCTCCACTGCCTCGCGGAGCTCGTCGCTCTGCTCCACACCCTTCACGTGAACGATCACCGTCGCGTCCCGCGTCATTCCGGCTCCTTCCCTTCTGGTTGCCTTCCCGGATCCTCTCCAGGGTAGGCGAGCCAGCGCCGGGCGAAAGGGAAGGAAAGGGACAGTGGCGCCTCGAGGGCCCGGCGCGGGTGGCGGCGAGGGACGGGAATCGAACCCGCCGGGAACGTGGCGACACGCTCCCCACTCGATTTGAAGTCGAGGCCGGGCACCAGCCGCAGAAACCCCGCCGCATCCGTCTCGAGAGGCTCGAGGCTAGCAGCAAGTTCGCGCCGGCGGGCTCCCGCAAGGCGGGCCGGGCGATGTAGACTCGCGCGCGTGTCCACCTACAGCGTCCGAAATGCCGCCCGGATCCTGAAGGTCGCTCCCTCCCGTCTGCGCTACTGGAAGCGCACCCGCCTGGCCGTGCCCCGGGCTGCGGGGGAGGGGTCGGACCCGCGTCGAGTGGACTACGACTTCCGCGACCTGGTCGGACTCCGCGCCGTCCTGTCGCTTCTCGAGCAGGGCATCTCGTTGCAGCGCATCCGGAGCGCGGCCGAGGTGCTGCGCGAGCGGGTCCCGGAGATCGAGGATCCGCTGACCGCGCTGCGCCTCTGGGGCGAGGGCTCCGCGCGTATGGTGGTCGAGCACGACGGGCGGTGGATGGAGCCGGACGGGCAGATCCTGCTGGGCTTGGAGACGGCGCAGGAGTCGGTCGCGGAGCCGGCGCGCCTGGATCCCCCGGCCGAAGACGAGCCGTCCGCAGGCGATCACTTCGAGCGGGGCTGCCGTCTCGATGCGGATCCCGCGACCTACGACCAGGCCATCGCTGCCTATCGAGACGCGCTGGGGCTCGATCCGGACTTCGCGGACGCGCACTGCAATCTCGGTGCGGTGCACTACAACCGGGGCGAGCGCGACGACGCGAGGCGCCACTTCGAGCGCTGTCTCCGCAACGATCCGAACCACGTCGAAGCGCACTTCAACCTGGCGAACCTGCTGGAGGAGGAGGGCTGCAACGACATGGCCCTCCATCACTACCGCGCCGGTCTGGCCGCGGACCCGTTCTACCCGGACCTCCACATCAACCTGGCACTGCTCTACGAGAAGATGGAGATGCGGACCGGCGCCGTCGAACACTGGAAGCGCTACCTGCAGCTCGAGCCCGAGGGCTCGTGGTCGGAAGTCGCGCGCCTGCGTCTCGAACGCGACCTGGAGGGCTGAGTGAGGGCTGAGCGACCGATCTCGCCGCGCAAGGCCGGGTCAGCCCTCTTCGCGCTCCGCCACGTAGTCCCGGTAGGCGCTCGAGTTCATCAGGCTCTCGAACTCGGACTCGTCGGTGGGCTCGATGGCCAGCAGCCAGCCGTCCTCGTAGCAGCTCTCGTTGACGAGCTCCGGCGTCTCTTCGAGCGCGGGGTTCGATTCGACGACGCGGCCCGTCACCGGCGCGTACAGGTCCGAGACGGCCTTGACGGACTCGATGACGCCGAAGGGCTCGCCCTGCTTGATCTCGTCTCCCGCAGACGGGAGCTCCAGGAAGACCACGTCGCCGAGCTGCTGCTGGGCATAGTCGGTGATCCCGAGGGTCGTGCGGTCGTCGTCGACCTGGACCCACTCGTCCTCTTTCGTGTAGAAGCAGTCGGACGGAAAGGTGTAGTTCGCCAAGGCTCGCTTCTCCGGATTGGATGTCGCTAGCTGCCGCGCTTGCGCACGAAGGGGGTCTCGACGACCCGGGCCTCGAGGAGGCGTTTCCGGACCTCGATGCCGAGCAGCGTCCCCTCCGCCGCTGCCTCGGGCCGAACGTAAGCCAATCCGATCGATCGGCCCAGGGTGGGGGAGGGCGCGCCCGAGGTCACCCGTCCGCTGGGCCGTTCGTCGCACAGGACGGCGTGGCCCGCGCGGGCGATCCCGCGGCCCAGCAGCTCGAAGCCGACGAGCTCTTCGGGATGGCCGGCCCGGGCGCGTTCCTCGATCGCCTCGGCGCCGATGAAGCCCCCCTGCTTCCGCTTGACGAATCGCTCGAGCCCGGCGGCCAGGGGGGAGATGTCGTCGGAAAGCTCGTGGCCGTAGAGGGGGAGCGCGGCCTCCAGCCGCAGGGTGTCGCGCGCACCGAGGCCCGCCGGGCAGAGACCCGCGTCCTGGCCGGCGTCCAGCAGGCGGTCGAAGAGCTCCGGAGCCCGTGCGGCGTCGAAGTAGAGCTCGTAGCCCGGGGCCCCCGTGTAGCCGGTGTTGGAGACCCGGGCCGGGACGCCGGCGACGTCGAGCTGCGAGAAGCGGAAGCGGCGGATCTCTCCTGCCGCGGGTCCGGCGAGCCCGCCGAGCACGCCCGGCGCCGCCGGGCCCTGGAGCGCGAGCATGGCGGTCGCGTCACTGCGGTCCTCGACGGACGCGGCTCCGGCGTGGCCCTCGATCCAATCCCGGTCCTTGTCGATGTTGGCGGCATTCACGCACAACATCAGCTCGTCGTCGGCGATGCGATAGAGCGTGACGTCGTCGACGACGCCTCCCTGCTCGTTGCAGAGCAGTCCGTAGCGCACGCGACCCGGTCGCAGCGAGGCGACCTCGCAGCTCAGGAGACGTTCGCAGGCCGAGACGGCTTCCGGCCCCGAGAGGTGGATCTGTCCCATGTGCGAGACGTCGAACAGGCCCGCGCGCTCGCGGACCGCGGCGTGCTCTTCCAGGATCGAGCTGTACTGGACGGGCATGTCGAAGCCGGCGAACTCGACCATGCGCGCGCCCAGTCGGACGTGGCTGTCGTACAACGGGGTGCGCTTGCCCACGCCTCGGGATCCCTCCGCGTCGATCGCGCGCTACCCGGCGCAGCGGGCCCGGTACGCGTGCAGGGTGTTCCGCAGCAGCATCGTGATGGTCATCGGACCGATGCCGCGGCGCGACGGTGTGATCAGTCCCGCAATGCCCTGGACGGCTTCGAAGTCGACGTCGCCCAACAGCTTGCCGTCGACCTCCGAGACGCCGACGTCGATCACGGCGGCCCCGGGCTTGATCCAGTCCGCGCCGACCATGCGGGGCCGGCCGGCCGCGACGACGAGCACGTCGGCCCGGCGACAGACGGCGGCCAGGTCCCGGGTACGCGAGTGGCACATGGTCACGGTGGCGTTGCGCAGCTGGAGCATGAGCGAGATCGGCTTGCCGACGATCTGGCTGCGACCGATCACGACCGCATCGCGACCCTCGAGCTCGATGCCGTGGTGGTCGAGGCAGGCCATGATGCCCAGGGGCGTGCACGACGCGATGTCGTAGCGGCCAGCGAGCAGCCGCCCGGCGGTGACCGGGTGCAGGGCGTCCGCGTCCTTGGCCGGGTCGATCGCTTCGGCGACGGTGGTCGGGTCGATGTGGTCGGGAAGGGGCAGCTGCACGAGGATGCCGTCGATCCCGTCGTCCGCGTTCATGCGGCCGATCAGCTCGAGCAGCTCCGCCTGCGGGGTGGAGGCGGGCAGCAGGTGCTCGACGGCCTCCATGCCGATTCGCGAGCAGGCGCGCTGCTTGCCCTTGATGTACGAGCGACTCGCCGGGTCGTCGCCCACGAGCACCACGGCCAGGCACGGGGGCCGCTTTCCGGCCTTCACGAGCTCTTCGATCTGCTCGGCAAGCTCGCCGCGCACCTGGTTGGCGAGCGCGCGGCCATCGAAGACGACGGTCTCGATCGGTTCGGAGGGCGGCGCCATGGCAGGGAAGGGCGACTCCGGAGCCCGGGAGGACCGGGAGGGGTTCGGGTGCGCGGGAGCGGCAGTATAGCCGCCCCTCCGGCTCAGGCGGCGCTCTTTCCGGAGCTCTTCTTGCCCTTGCTGCCGGAGCCCTTGCTCGAGTCCTTGCTCGTGGAGCCCGAGGAGTCCCTGGGCTTGGACTTCGGCTTGGACTCGGACTTGGCGTCATCGCTCGAGCTCGACGAGTCGCCGGTGGACGCGTCGGACTCCGGCTTCGCGTCCTTCTTCGAGCTCGAGTACAGGTCCGAGTACCAGCCGCTGCCCTTCAGGACGAACGACGTTCGCGAGATGAGCTTCTTGACCTTGCGCGAGCGGCACTCCGGGCAGGTCTTGACGGGCGGGTCCGTGATGCGCTGCTCGCGCTCGAACTCGTGCCCGCACTTGTCGCACATGTACTCGTAGATGGGCATCGCTGGGCTCCGTCTCGCAGGCGACGGCGTTCTGGCAGGGCGAGTTCTTATCTCACTCGACTGGGCCTCGCCAGCAGACCGGGGCCACGGCGGCTCAGCCCGTTCCGCGCTCGTCGTCCGAGTCCGTGTCCCGCGCGGCTTCACGGGCGGCAGGCGTGCGGGCCAGGTAGGTGACCTTCGACTCGTCCTCGTCGTGGCTGGCCTCCTCCAGGCTGTCGACCAGGGCCATGTGGGCCTCGAGGGTGGCGCGGAGCGCCTCCGCGAGCCGGGTGCGCATGCCCCGCATCTCGCGGATCTCCTCGCCGATCTTGGCGGCCCGGCGGTGGGCGGCGTCGAGGATCTTCTCGGCCTTGACCTCGGCCTCGCCGACCAGCACCTCGGACTCCTTCACTGCGGCCTCGCGCAGGTCGGTGGTCATCGCCTGGGCGGACAGCAGCGTCTCCTTGAGCAGTCGCTCGTCCTGGACCAGCTGCTCCACGCGCTGCTCGAGCTGGCGGATCCGCTCACCCTGGGTCTCGTTCTCGCGGACCAGGGCCTCGTAGTCCTCGGAGACCAGGTGCAGGAAGGACTCGACCTCGCCGGCATCCAGGCCTCCCCAGCGGCGCGAGAAGCTGTGGTTGCGGACGTCCAGGGGCGTGATGCGCATTGCCGTTCTCCTGTTCCCCGCGTCGGCAGGCGGGTACACGCGTCACGTGACGACGCACACGCGTACGCAACGGATCGGCAACCCCGGCCGGATTCTTGAAGGAATCCGATCCGGGGTCGCTTCCGGGGCTCAGCTGCGGCTCAGCTCGCGAGAACGGGTCGTGGCGGCCGCGACCGCCCGGTACAGGGCCGAGCGGAAGCCCGCCGCCTCGAGCTGCTCCAGGCCGGCAATGGTCGTCCCGCCGGGGGACGTGACCTGGTCCTTGAGGGAGGCCGGGTGGCGTCCGGTCTCGATGGCGAGCCGGGTGGCCCCGTGGACGGTCTGGCAGGCCAGCTGGTGGGCCGCGTCTCGCGGCAGACCGACCCGGACCCCGGCGTCGGCGAGCGCCTCCAGCAGCAGGAACACGTAGGCGGGGCCGCTGCCGGACAGGCCCGTCACCGCGTCCAGCATGCCCTCGTTGGGGGCCTGCCAGACGGTCCCGACGGCCTCGAAGAGCGCGTCGGCCATGGCGCGGTCGGCCGTCTGGGAGGCGGCATTGGCGCAGTAGGCGGTGGCTCCCGCCCCCACCAGCGCCGGCGTGTTGGGCATCGCGCGCACGATGCGCGCACCGCCGGGCAGACGCTCGCCGAGCGACTCGAGCGTCACCCCCGCAGCGATCGAGATCCACAGGGGGCGGTCGAGATGCGGCACGCCGGCCAGGTCGTCGAGCACGGTTCCGACCACGCCGGGCTTGACGGAGAGGACGACGGCGTCGCTCTCGCGGACCACCGACGCGTTGTCGTCCTCGGCATCGGCCCCGACCTCCTGCTCGAAGAGCCGGCGCTGCTCCGGGTCCGGATCGCCGGCCCGGATGTGCCCGGCCGCGATGCCCGTTCGGGCGAGACCACCGGCCAGCGCGCGAGCCATCGCGCCGGCTCCGATGAAGCCGATCCTGCGTCCGTCGAGTGCGCCGCTCATGATTCCTCCCCCCGTCTCAGCTGGCGCGGGCCCCGAAGACCGCCGTGCCGATGCGAACCCGCGTCGCGCCCTCGGCGACCGCCAGCTCGAAGTCCGAAGACATGCCCATCGAGAGCTCCTTCAGGTCGGACCCGCCCGGTGCCGACCGAAGCGTATCGCGCAGCTCGCGCAGGCGCGCGAATGCCGCGCGGGTCGCGTCCAGCCCCCCGTCGGCGGCCGGGACGGTCATCAGCCCCTCGACCCGGAGATGGGCGAGCGGCTCGCAGGCCTCCAGCAGGGCCGGCAGGGCGTCGGCGGCGACGCCGCTCTTCTGCGGCTCCTCGCTGAGATTGACCTGGATGCACACCGGCAGCACGCGACCGGCCTCACCGGCTCGCTTGTCGAGCGCCACGGCGAGGGGCTCGCGGTCCACGGACTCGACCGCGTCCACGAGCTCGACCGCCGTGCGGGCCTTGTTGCGCTGCAGGCCCCCGACCATGTGCCAGTGGAGTGCGGCACGGCGTTCGGGCGAGACGGCCCGCTCGACGGCGGCGCGCTTGTCGCGGATCTCCTGCACGTAGTTCTCGCCGAGATGGTCGAGACCGGCCTCGACGGCGGCGACGATACGCTCGAGCGGCTGTCGCTTGGAGACGCCGACGAGCGTGACCTCCCCGGG
>JANQSB010000126.1 GCA_028284295.1 Myxococcota bacterium
GCAGGCCGCGATCCGGCAGGCATCCCGCAGGCGGCGGAGATCGGGGCTGGCCATCGGGCGCGCAGTCTGACAGAGCGCCGGGGCGCCAACAAGGCGAAGCGCCCGACCCGATCGCCGGGTTCGCCAGACGCTCGACTCTAGTCGCCTTCAGCCGGCTGCGGAGCCGCTTCCGGCTCCGCGAGTGCGCTCCAGCCCGAGGCATCGCTCGGCAGCAGCTTGTCGATCGCAGGGTCGACGAGCCAGATGGTCTCCTGGCCGCCCACCTGGGCCACCACGCCGCGCGCCCCGTCCAGGCGACCGAGGCGCAGGTCCGCGAGCTCGCCCGCGCCTTCGTCCAGCACGCGCACGCGCATCCGCGCCGGGGCCAGCCCCAGCGCCGCGCGTTCGTCCGGCCCCAGTGCCTCCGCGGCGACGCCGACCGCGTCGAGCTCCGCCAGGGCTCGCACGATCTCGGAATGGGGCTCGCTCGTCAGCGACGCGCCGTCCGCGAAGTCGACCTCGATCGCGGCGGCCGCCGCCGGGTCGAAGCGCGCCAGCTCGCGATCGCGCAGGTCGAAGAGCCGCGAAGGCAGGTGCTCGACGAGTGCGCTGCGCAGCTGGAAGAAGCGCCCGTCGCGGCCGCGGGCGAGCCGCAGGTGGGGCGCGTCCCCGGGCACCGGTGCGAGGTCGAGCCGCTGCGCGCCCGTGGCCGTCTCGACCACGGCGACGAACGCGGGCGCCTCGATGGCCCGGCGGTCGGCATCTCCGGGCGCGTCGACGAAGCCCTCGGCACGCAGGAGCGACAGGTCGGAGACGAGGCGGTCGATCGCGCGGACGTCGGCCGGCAGGGGCGCCGGTACCACGATGGCCCACCCGTCCGTATCGGAGCGTTCGAGGGTCGCCTCGAAGCCGGCACCCGGCGCACCCGGGTCCCGGGCCGCGACGCGCAGCCGGGTGACCTCGCCCGGCTCGAATGCGAGCAGTCGCCGATCGCGCAGGTCGTCTGCGGCGACGTCGAAGGCCAGGGCCGCCGTGGCCTCCACCATGTGGACCGGCGGAGCCTCTCCCGACGTGGCCACGGACGCGTAGACGTTGCCACCGACCGGGGTGACCCGCCCCAGGGCCAGTTCGGACGCCTCGCCGGACGCGCTCCAGCCGACCCGATTGCGCGGCGGATCGAGGCCGTAGATCTCCCGCGCGCCGGGCTCCTCGATCCGACCGCGGCTCTCGAGCTCGCTGAGACTCCGGGCGATACGGTCGAGCGCGAGGGGATCGGCGGGCGCCTCGAGGGGCTCGACCAGCTGCCAGCCCTCTCCCTTCCGCATCACCCGCACCGCGTCCCGGCCGGGCGCTTCGAACGAGAGCGAGTCGATCCGTTCGGGGGTCAGGTCCGGCAGGAGCCGCTCGGCGGAGCTCTCTCCGCCGCTGCCGCCCGGCTCTCCGAACCAGACGAACGCGGCCAGCGCCGCGGTCACGAGCGCCAGCAGACCGGTGGCCCGGAAGCTCACGCGGCCGGCTCGCCGCGGGTCCGCCTGGCCCACCAGACCCCGACGCCGACGAGCGCGATGCCCTCCGGCAGGACGAAGAGCGACAGGTACTGCATGACCTGCAGCTGGCCGGCCGTGAGACTGACCGTGGAGCTGCGCGCCACGTTCGGTCGGACCGTGATGTGCTCGACGTCGCCCAGCAGCCAGCTCACGGTGTTGAGGAAGAGATCGCGATTCCCGAACACGTCGATCAGCTCGTTGGTGGCGAAGTTCGAGTCGCCGAAGACCGCCAGCCGGGGCTCGGCGCCCTCCCCGAGGCCCGTCAGCTGCGGCCGACCCGCGACGGCGATGGGAACCGGTCCCGCCCGGTCGCTGTCGTCCTGCATGGCGCGACCGGTGCGCATCCAATCCGCGATGTCGCGCTCCGCCCAGGAATGGCTGCTGGTCAGGACGAAGGGCTCGAGGCCGCTTCCCGGTGCCGACGGCTCGACGCTGCGGGCCATCGAGAAGACCGTTCGCGAGAGATCGGCGCCGATCTCGTGCGGCTGGGAAGCGTCGGTGCCGTACTGCTCGGCGACGGGTGCCGTCGGCTGCCGGTTGACGGACATCACCGCATCCACCACGACGTCGTCGCCGACGACCACGCCCCAACGTTCCAGGTCCTGGTAGAGATTGGTCTGCGCTCGCGGATCGAGCATCACCAGCAGCGCGCCGCCGCGGGCGAGATAGGCGTCGAGCGCCGCCCGCTCGCCTTCGAGCAGCGGCCGCGTGGGTCCGGCGACCACCACCGCATCGGCGTCTTCCGGAACCGCCTCCCGGGTCGCCAGCAGCAGCGGCTCGACGGCGTGGGTCTCGTTGCGGATCGCGTCCGCGGCGCGGGCGAAGCCGGCCAGGCCGTCGGGTGACTCCGCGCTCGGCTCCTCCCCGGG
>JANQSB010000130.1 GCA_028284295.1 Myxococcota bacterium
GCTGGTACCGCAGCGGCCGACGCGACTGCCGCTGCGACGAGACCACCATCGCCCGCTACCAGCGTCGCGTCTCGGGCCCACTGCTCGACCGGATCGACCTGCACGTGACGATCCCGGCGGTCGAGTGGCGCGAGCTCTCGCGTCCCGCCGAAGGCCCGGACAGCCGCGAGGTCCGGAGCCGGGTGGTCCGCGCGCGCCGCATCCAGGAGCGGCGCGCGCTGCCCGGAGCGGCAGCCAATGCCGAGATCCCGGACCGCGTTCTGGACGACACGGTGGCGGCCAGCCCGGAAGCCCGGCAGCTGCTCGGCCGTGCCGTCGACTCGCTGCACCTGTCGGCCCGGGCGGCACGCCGGGTGCTTCGGGTGGCGCGCACCCTCGCGGATCTCGGGGAAGAGGCCCGGGTACAGGCGCCCCACGTCGCCGAGGCCCTGGGCTACCGGGAGGCGGCTACCCGGGCGGGCGGGCCGACAGCCCCCTGACGCCCGATCCGGGCCCGGACCGCCGGGTTTCGTCGCTCGTGACCGAGATTCGTCACCCCGGGCGGCCCCCGTCCCCGACAGCCGCGGGCAGCCACCACGGCAAGCCTCCGGAATTCCAGTGCTTCCACGATCGGCGTTACCGAATGCGCCAATGGCACGAAATATGCTGAACCACAGGGCAGGCAGCAGGATCCAACCGAATCCGACAAGCGAGTCGACGTCGCCGGAGGGCGAGATGGCAAGCAGGAGCGCGAGCCAGGCGAGAATCACCCGGAGCTCCCTCGAGGGCTGGACCCGCCAGACCCCCGCCGTCCAGCTCACCCTCCTCGACCTGGTGCAGACCGTAGGCGAGATCACCGACGACGAGGCCGAGATCGTCGCCACGGTGCTCCACATGCTGCGCACCGGCACCGTCAAGCTCAGCGGAAACTTCCGCGGCGAGCCGATCTCGCGCTTCCTCGACTGACCCGACGCCTGGAGCCGGGCAGGGCGCTCACCGACGGCGCTCCCGGACGCGGGCCACGAGATCCGGGGCCGGATCCGGGCTATTGAATGAGCTCCGCGGCGCCCCCGGGCGCAGGGAGGAACGAGGGCCATGAAGGGGATCGTCCTCGCCGGCGGATCGGGTACCCGCCTCTACCCGATCACCCACGGCGTCAGCAAGCAGCTGCTCCCCATCTACGACAAGCCCATGATCTACTACCCGCTCTCGAGCCTGATGCTCGCGGGGATCCGCCAGATCCTGGTGATCAGCACGCCCGAGGACCAGGCCGCCTTCCAGCGGGTGCTCGGCGACGGACGCGACCTCGGCCTCGAGCTGCACTTCGAGGCCCAGCCGTCGCCGGACGGCATCGCCCAGGCCTTCCTGATCGGCGAGGAGTTCATCGACGGCGACCCCGTGGCGCTCGCCCTGGGCGACAACATCTTCTACGGCCACGGCTTCCCCGAATCGCTGGCGCGGGCGACCGAGCGCAAGCAGGGCGCCACGGTCTTCGGCTACTACGTGGGCGACCCCGAGCGCTACGGCGTCGTCGACTTCGACGAGCAGGGACGAGCGGTCGCCATCGAAGAGAAGCCCACCCAGCCGAAGTCCCACTATGCGGTCACCGGCCTCTACTTCTACGACGAGCAGGTCGTCGAGATCGCCAAGGGGCTCGAGCCGTCTCCCCGGGGCGAGCTCGAGATCACCGACCTGAACATGGAGTACCCGCGCCCGAGGAGCTCGACGTGCAGCTCGCCCTGGCGCAGGAAG